>JAKLEJ010000087.1 GCA_022711695.1 Verrucomicrobiota bacterium
TAGCGCTGGTTCCAATCCCGCACCACTTCCGCCACTTTCTCGTCGGGCGAACCGTTGTCTCCATGCACGTTCCAGCGCAGATGGGTGATGTTGTAGGGGTAGCGGTTGGTTTCGAGTTCGACCAGGTAGTCGGGCATGAACCGGGCCAGGGCCTCGCCGTCTCCAATCAGGTGGCCCAGGGCGTAGCCGCGCGAGGGGCACCAGCACAGCAGCCGCGACTGCCCATCGGGACCCTTCCACCAGAAAGGCTTGTTCTGCCAGGTGACCATGGTGCCTCCCATGCGGTCAAAGTAGTTCGGCGCGAACGAAAAGTAGCGCACGCCGGCATGGGCCAGGGCGGAAACCGTGCTCCACGTGTACCCCGGGACATCGCTGATCATGGCCGATTCGATCGGCACGCCGCACATCTGTGAGAGGCGCGTGGCATAGGTCATCAGCCGCACCAGTTCCTCCGGGCGGCACAAACCCGTCAGCACGTTCCCGTACATCGCGTCCAGCCCCACCTCGCCCGCTTTGACGGCGGCGACAAAGGCGGCGCGCTTCTCCGGCGTGGCGGATCGCAGGTAATTATCCACGGGCCAGAGCACTTCGACGTTCCACTTGAAGCGCGAGCCTTCCGGAAATCGCCGTGAAGCCTCGATCAGCCTCATGCCGGCCTCGATGTTGCCGTTCTGCTTCTTTTCCACATCCCCTTGCAGCGCCGTGTAGCCGATATCGACGTGCGAGTGGGGCAGCAGATAGACATCCAACGGCTGGACGGGCTGCAGCGAGAGGGTCTGCGACACCAGCGTGCGGCCGAGCCCTTCGATTTCAACGCGGACCGAGCGGGCCGTCTCCGCCGCCGGCGCCGCCAGGTCGATCTGCTGGCGGCCGAACTGGAGCTTCAAGGGGCGGGGTTCCGCTCCAGCCAAACGCAGCGTCCCCTCCATCGGGGTGGCGTAAGGGTAATCCACCGTCAGCTTAACCGGTTGAGCCAGCCCCGACCCTCTTCGTTCGAGCATGCGCAACGGGCGGGCTTCCAGGCCGATGGCGGAGGGGATGACCTCGGCCTCGCCGGCGGCGTAGAAGGCGATCTCGGCCCCGCCCACGGTGCCGTGGCGTTGCGGTCCCAGGCCGGTGATCCGCCAGCGCGCCCGCGACCCGGTCACCGGGGAGGGAAACACATAGCAAGTCTCGCCCGCGCGCCGGTTCTCGTGGCGAATGCTCAGCGTCGCGGTCGTCTGGCCGGCTGCGTCCAGCAGGATCAATTCGGAAGCCGAGACGGTCGCGGGGTCGTTGCGATCGACATGACGAAAAGCAGCCAGCCGCACGGGCCCGCCAAAATCGACCTCGATGAAGGTGTTGGTGCCCTTGCCGTCCGAAGAATACTCGGTGCGAGGGTTGCCATCGAATAGATGCCGCGCCTCGTAATTGCCCCCCGGGTAGGCGGTCGCCGAGGCGGTGAGCTTGGGCCTCGGCAACGGCAGCAGCCGGGCGTAGGTCGCCGCGGACGGCGCTTCCGCGGCGAAGCACCGCAGGACCAGGGCGCAGACACCGCCGAGCATGAAGGACAAAGGCAGCTTTTGCATGGCCGGGGTTTTAGCCGCCTCCGGCGGGTAGTTCAAACAGGAAATGCCCGGCGCCGGTCCGGTACAATCCCAGTCGCATCTGCGACACGGGATTGTACGATCAACGAAGGCGAAGGCAGGCCTAGCGGCTTTCGGCGGCCGGCGGTTGCGGGGCCAGGGTCCAGGTCCAGGTGAGCCGGATCAAATCCATGGTTTTCATCTCCAGCCCGAGCACCTTGAACTCGGGAGGCTTGACACCCAGAGCAGCCATCCTCGTTTCAAGGACGCCCGTGAACCTGAGTCCGTCGGAGGCGAGCCGTTCCATTCGGACTGGGAAGCTCACTTTGTTGGTGGCGCCGCGGACAATCAGCAGGCCGGTCGTGTCGAACAGGACCGGAGTGCCGGAGGCAGGGACCTTGCCTTTGATTGCCATGCCAGTGAGTCGGTATTCGATCATCGGAAACTGCCGGGCATTCAGTTCGGTCTGCAGACGGCTGTCCATGATGGAAGCGCCCACGGACACCTGGCTTTTGAGCGAGCGGACAGGGATTCGCACCATGCACCTGGGCGGGCTGCGTCCGGGCCCGAGGGAGGCGACCGATTGGAGGGTGAGGTCGGTCAGCCAGGCAGGCTCGACTTCGAGGAAGCCGGCGATGATCTTGCTGACACAGACCCATTTGTGCGCGGTGGAATCGCCCTCGAGCCTCATCTCGTTGCCGGTGGCGACCGCCTGGTAGAGCACCGGCGTCGGCGTTGCGGCGGCTGCAACCGCCGGGCCTGAGTCCGCGGCGGGAGTGGGGACGACCGGCTCGGGGGCGGCGGGGGCCACTGGCGCCGGGTCGGGCGCAGTCATCATGGGGGAAGGGTTGGACGCCAGCGGAACAGGCATCTCCGGCTGAGGCGGGCTGGGAGCTATCGGCCCGGGCCGGGCCGGCGCAGCGGGCGTCGGCTTGGGCGGGAGGGGCGCGGCGGTCAATGGGTCGGCCCTGGGTGCCGGCGCGGGCTCGGGAAGGTCAGCGTTGACGACGGCAGAAGCCGATGCCTCCAGCGGGGGAGGCGGAGGTTGGTACAGTTTGTGTAGAATCAGGGCGAGACAACCCAGGATCAGACAAAGCAAGACTACCGTCACCTTGCCGGTCGATCCGCCGGCCGCTGGGTCTTTGGTCATAGGCGCACAAGGATAGTGGATACAGGCTCCCAAGGGAAACACCGGGGCGGCGGCTTTGTTTCCAGGATTCTCCCCCTTGGTTCTGCGTGTCATTTGCCCCGTGCAGTCGGCCCAGGCGGCATCGAACGCGCAGAGGATTGCCAGTGCGTGCGATGCCGATTCTGTTGAGCCGGTCGGCCGGGCGAGCCACAGCATCGATGGGCGCACATCACCGTGGAAACCCTACGCCAAAGCTCTGAAGGCGTCGGGCGCTCGATCATGCGCGGATTTGGTCCCGGCGCGAGTCTTGACATCGCCAGAGGCGGCGCTTAACTGTGTAAATGCAGGCCGTGGTTTTGTTTACGTGACCGGCGCGCTCGGATTCCGACGCCAGGCGCCGTTGCGAGCCAGGAAGCTGGAACCCACGCTGGAAGCGAAGCCGGGGGAGAGGGGCGGCCTGGAGCGTCAAACGAGAAGGGTTGGGAATATGAAAACACTGATTGCCTCTTGGACTGGATTTCTTTGCGAACGCGGGCGGGATGGCCGGCTTGAATGGGCGCCGCGAGGCAGAGGCACTTGGGTGGCGGCGGCGTTGCTGGTTGCGGCGCACGTTCCGCTGGCGGCGGCCCAGGCTCCCGTGTTTAACACCGAACCCTCGAATACCTCGGCGTCGGCGGGGTCGAGTGTGGCATTCGTGGCTCACGCAACGGGGGACGCGCCGTTGACCTACCAGTGGCAGCACAATGGCCTGGACCTGGCAGGCGCGACGAACACGACCCTCGCCCTGTTCAACCTGCGCACCAACCAGGCGGGCTTGTACCGGGCGATCGCCCGGAATCCCGCCGGGGCGGCGACCAGCCAGGTGGCGCGCCTGGAGGTCACGTTTTCGCCGCCGGTGCTCACGGGGCAGTCGTCCAGCGTGACCGTGCCGGCGGGGGGCAGGCCCTCGTTCTGCGTCTGGGGCTATGGCGCCCCATCGCCAACTTACCAGTGGCAGTTCGCCGGGGTGGATATTCCCGGCGCGACTTCGACGTGTCTGACCCTCTACAATGTGACGCCGTACCAGGCGGGTCCGTATCGGGTGATCGCCAGCAACGAGTTCGGCATGGCCACCAGCGCGGTGGTCACCGTGACGGTCTCCGAGGTGTCATTTGGCCCCACGCTGTATTCATGGGTCCCCTTCGATCAGCAGGCCGCGCTGCATTCGGACACGTATCTCGAAGTGGCGGGCACGGGCAGCCGGCCCATCCGGTATCAGTGGTACTTTGAAGGAGGTCTTTTGCCGGGCGCGACGAATGCCACGTTGTGGCTGCGGACCCTCCAAACCAACCAGGCGGGCCACTATTTCGCCGTGGCCTCGAATGCGTTTGGCATGGCTACGAGCCGCGTGGCCACGGTCACGGTCGAGGCCGGACCGCCCGTATTCCAGTATGGCGCCGGCGAAGTTCAGGCGTACGTAGGCAGCTCCTATTTCTATCTCTACGCCGCCTTTTCGGGAGGTCCCAGGCCCGCCCTGCAATGGTATCACGACGGCCAGCTTTTGCCGGGCGCCACCAACCTGGAGTGGACCCTGCTGAACCTGACCACGAACGACGCCGGAGCCTATACCGTTGTGGCCACCAACATCTTCGGAGTGGCCACCGGCTTGGCGGCGAACGTTACGGTGATCCACAGCGCGCCTCAAATCGGCAGCAACCCATCGGCCGGCCAGTCTGTTTTGGAGGGGGCCGATGTTTCGCTTTATGCTTATGCCTACGGCGGGCCGCCGCCGTCGGTCTGGTGGCAGTTCAATGGTGTCGATCTGCCCGAAGCCCGCTTCGATCGTCTTTGGTTGCGCGCGGTCACGACCAACCAGGCCGGGCTGTATCGCCTCATTGCCAGCAACAGCCTGGGCATGGCCACCAGTTCCGTGTGCCGATTGACGGTGCAACAGTCCGCTCCAACGGCGCTCAGTTTTTGGCCGGACCCGGCCGATGCGGTCGAGGGTGGGCAGGTGATGTTCTATGCCTCGGCCTCTGCCGGTCCGCCCGCCGGGTTTCATCCCTACAAGGACGGGGTCCCCGTGACACTGCCGCCGGGCCGGTGGGGATACAGTCTTCCGGAGGTCAGCACGAACGACGGCGGCTTTTATACCTTGGTGGCCAGCAACGCCCTCGGGCTGGCCACGAGCGGGCCCGTGCGCCTGAACGTGCGGGCGGCCGGGCCACTGGACCGCTGGCACCGGCGCAACCCGTTGCCGCAGGGCAATCACCTTCTGGCCATGACCGAGTTCGGGGGTGCGCTGGTGGCGGTGGGGGAGCATGGCACGGTTTTGACCTCGACCAACGGGACCAACTGGGCGGTGCAACCCATCAAGCTGGATATCGCTCTGCACGGAATCGTCCACGCCAACGGCCTGCTGGTGGCGGTGGGCGAGGCCGAAACAATCCTGACCTCGACCGACGGGGTGGAGTGGACCCTGCGACGCACGGGCGGCGACCGGAATCTCTACGGCGTGGCCTACGGCAACGGCCGGTTCGTTGCGGTCGGGATGTGGTCCACCGTGCTGGTCTCGTCTGATGGCGTGACCTGGGAGGATGCCGACGTGGACGGCGATCTCAACAACAGCATGGCGGCGGTCCTCTTTGCCAACGGCCAGTTTGTTGCCGTGGGAGACCGCATCTGGACCTCGAACGACGCTTTGGAATGGGCCGTTCAGCCAACGTACCCGGACTTCCACCTGGAGTGCGTGATCCATGACTCCGCCGGCTATGTGGCCGCAGGCGGCAACGGCTACATTCTCACCTCGAACGACGGCCTGAAATGGAGCCAGCGCAGCGTGGCCACGAATCGGCGCGTGCTCGGGCTGGCCTGCGGTAACGGGCTGTTTGTCGGGGTCGGAGCCCGAGGCACGCTGTTGTATTCGCCGGACAGCCTGTCGTGGATGGTCGCCGAGCCGGCGACCCCGGATCGGCTGGAGACGGTGCTCTTCTGGAATGGCATGTTTGTGGCGGCGGGTGAGAACGGCACGATCTTGACCGCGCGGGATGGCGTCTGGGCCAACCAGAACATTGGCACGCGACGGGATCTGGATTGCATGACCCAGGCCGAGGGCCTGATCGTCATCGTGGGCAAGTACGGCACAATCCTGACGTCGCGGGACGGGATCTACTACGACGAACAGGACGCCGGCACCACCAACGACCTGCATGGCGTGGCCTACGGGGATGGGCAGTTCGTGGCCGTGGGCGACCCCGGGGTGATCCTGACCTCCCAGGATGCGGCGCATTGGACGATCCGGAACTCGGGCACGGAGAACTATCTCAAGAGCGTGGCCTATGGAGAGGGCGTGTGGGTGGTGGCGGGCTCTTATGGCACGATCTTGCGCTCCACCAACGGCGTCGATTGGGCTTGGGCCGACGCCGGCGCCCTCGACGAACTCCAGGAAGTGGCCTTTGGGGACGGCAAGTTCGTGATCGTGGGAGACGACAGCCCTCCCAACGGCAGCATCTTTGTCTCCGCAGATGGACGCGCATGGGCCAATCGCAGCCTCTTCACCGGAAAGAACCTTCGCGGAGTGACATGGGCCGACGGCCTGTTCATGGCGGTCGGCAATGACGGCACGCTGCTGGTTTCGAGCGATGGCGACAATTGGCAGGCGCGGAACACCGGCGTGTTTCTTGATGGCGACAACTTGCGCGCGGTCACTCGGGCCAACGGCCTGTGGATGGTCGTCGGCAACCACGGCCTCGCCCTGAGCTCGAGCAACACCGTCCAGTGGACCCGCCACGCCACCCGAACGCTCGAGAACCTCCACGGCGTGCGCGGGTTGAACGGCGCGTTTGTCACCATGGGCAACCGCGGCACGATCCTGCAATCGTGGCGCGTCACCCCCACCGTCCTGGTCATCCGGAATTTCTGGCAGGAAGGCGGGTTCGAACTCGCCGTCCACGGCGAGCCCGGCCGCACCCACCGCCTCCAGGGCTCGTCGGACCTTCGCGAGTGGATCGACCTCTTCACCTTCAGCAGCGTCCAGGAACGCACCATTTTCCTCGACGAGGCGGCGGTCCATTACCCGCAGCGCTTTTACCGGGTGGTGTCGCCTTAAACGTTCCGGGGGCCGACCACGCGAAACAGGACCGGGCCCGGCGGCGCTTTTGCTGGAGCCGGCCCCCCCGCTTTGCCTCACAGGCTTCCTGCCGTGCTGACCCGACTTGGCGCTCGTTGCGCGCCTGGACCGGCTGAGAAGTGCGGGCCAAGTGTAAAGATCGTGTAAATGTTGCGGCGTTTGGCGGGCGGACGGGGTAGGCTTGTCCTGCAAAGACGCAGCATGGCCAACCCTGCTCCAAACAAGTCTTCAGCCGCTTCGGGCCCCGGCAGGAGCCGGGTGCTGGTCATCGACGACGACCGCAAACTCTGCCGGCTCATCCAGGAGTACCTTGACCCCATGGGCTATGCGGTGGAGAGCGCGCACAACGGGCCGGAAGGACTGGAGAAAGCGCTGGGCGGCGAATGGCAGGCGGTGATCCTGGATGTGATGCTCCCCGGCATGGACGGCTTTGAAGTGCTCAAGCGCTTGCGGCAGGCCTCGGCTGTGCCGGTGCTGATGCTGACCTCGCGCGGCGAGGAGGCGGACCGCATCGTCGGGCTCGAGATCGGCGCGGATGACTACCTGCCCAAGACGTTTTCGACGCGCGAGCTGCTGGCCCGGCTGCGGGCCGTGACCCGCCGCGCGGCGCAGGCCGCAACCACGCCCGGGTCCGCTCCGACTCCGGAGATCGTAGCGGGCCCCCTCCGCGTCAACACGGCGTCGCGCACGGCGTTGCTGAACGACGCAGCCCTAACGCTCACGCCGGTCGAGTTCGATCTGCTAGCCTCGCTGGCGCGCGCGCCTGGGCGGGTGAAGTCACGCGAGCAACTGCTCGACGAAATCCGCGAGCGCAACTACGACGTGTTCGACCGCTCGATCGATGTTCACATCTCCGCCCTCCGCCGCAAGCTGGGCGACGACCCCCGCGAGCCCCGGTTCATCCGCACGGTGCGGGCGGCGGGCTACATGCTGATCCATCCCGACCAGGACACCGGCTCATGAGACTTCGGTTGCCGCTGTTTGCGAAGATTCTCGCCTGGCTGTTCCTGAACCTGGCGGTGCTGGGCCTGGTGTTCTTCGCGGTGTTCCAGTTCCAGTTGCCCTTGGGGCTCGACTCGCTCCTGGCCGGGCGGGCGGGCGAGCGCCTCCGGGCGGCCAGCGAAGTGATCGTGGCGGAACTGAAAACCAGGCCCATCGAAGAGTGGACCGACGCGCTCAAGCACCACGAGCGCGCCTACAACGTTCAGCTCTTCCTCTTCCGCAATGACGGCGTTCAGGCCGCCGGGGAACCCGTGGACATGCCCAAGGAAGTGGCCGAGAAAGTGGCGGAGCGCCGCGCCGGGGACGGCTTGGGGCGCGGTCCGCCTCCCGGCCGTGGCATGCGGCGCGCCCTCGAACTGGCCGTGACGGCGCCGCAGCCCGCGTTTGTCCTGCGCGCCGGCGACCCCCGGCGTTACTGGGTGGGGGTGCGCCTGCCCTTGACCATCGAGAGCCAGGCGCGGCCGTGCCCGATCCTGCTGCTGGTTGCCTCCCCGTCGCTTCGGGCGGGCGGCCTGTTTTTCGATGTCACTCCGTGGGTGGCGGCGGCGTTTGGAGCGATGCTCTTCTCCGTGCTGTTCTGGATCCCCCTGGTGCGCGGCGTCACCCGGTCTGTCTCGCAGATGACCCGGGCCACCGAGCTCATCGCCGAAGGCCGGTTCGAAACCCGTGTGGACGAGGCGCGCGGCGACGAATTGGGGCGGCTGGGCAGCGCTGTCAACCGCATGGCCGCCCGGCTTTCGGGATTTGTCGCGGGGCAGAAGCGGTTTCTGGGAGACACCGCTCACGAGCTGTGTTCCCCCATTGCCCGCATGCAGGTGGCCCTCGGCATCCTCGAGGCCCGCGCCGACGAAAGCCAGAAGGCCCGTGTCGCGGACGTTCAGGAGGAACTGGAGCACATCGCCGGCCTGGTGAACGACCTGCTGGCGTTCTCCCGGGCTGGCCTGCAACCGAAGGAAGTCAAGCGGGTCCCGGTAAACCTGGCGTCCCTGGCCCGCCGAGCGATCGAGCGCGAGGGGCCCGAAGACGGGCGGGTGCTCTGCCGGATCGACGAGAACCTGACGGCGATGGCCGAGCCCGAACTGCTGTCGCGGGCGCTGGCCAACCTGGTCCGGAATGCGCTGCGATACGCGGGTCACGCCGGGCCGGTCACGCTGAGCGCGGAAGCCGGCGAGGGGCGGGTGACGATCGCGGTGGCCGACCAGGGACCGGGGGCGCCGGAGGCGATGCTCCAGCAGATTTTCGATCCGTTCTTCCGCGGGGATCCCTCGCGCAGCCGCGAGACGGGCGGCGTGGGCCTGGGCCTGGCCATTGTCAAAACTTGCGTGGAAGCCTGCCAGGGCTCGGTCAGCGCTCGGAACCGTCAGCCCTCGGGCCTGGTGGTGGAGATTGTGCTGCCGGCGGCGCCCGCGGGCCGCTGAGCCTCGCGGACCTCTGGCGCGGATTCAGGTCAGTAGCTCATCCGGTCCAGCTTCACCTTGCCGCGGAAGATGTAGTAGATGCTGGCGGTATAGGCGAGCACGATGGGCACGCCGATCAGGGCGATGGTCAGCATGATCCCAAGAGTCTTGGGCGAGGAAGCGGCGTTGTGGATGGTCAGGCTGTTGACCAGCACGGGATTGCTGAGCACCAGGTTGGGATACATCTCCAGGCCGAACAGCCCCATCAGCGCGAGCATGGCCACGCAGGAGGAAAGGAAGGCCCGGCCGTCCCGGCCCAGATGGACTTCGCGGGGAATGTTCGCGATGGCCAGCATGTTCACCAGGGCGATGCTGAAGAGCCAGGGATGGGCGCGCATGCGCGCGGCCATGTGCGGCACATAGAGCAGCGTGGCCATGGTGGTCACGGCGTAGCAGATGATGAAGAAGACGATGCAGTTGTTGATCCAGCCGCGCAGGCGGTCGTGGAGCGCCCCCTCGGTCTTCATCAAGGCATAGAGCGCTCCGTGCATCATGAACAGCGCCACCGTGGTCACGCCCAGCAGCAGCGGGTAGGGCCCCAGCAAATCCCAAAACGTGCCGGCGTATTCGCCGCGCGCATCCAGCGGGATGCCCCAGGCGATGTTGCCCATGGCCACGCCAATCAGCAGGCTGGAGAGGACGCTGCCGGCGCTGAAGCCGATGTCCCACATCTGCCGCCACCAGCGCATCGGCCGCTTGCTGCGGAACTCGATGGCCACCGCGCGAAAGATCAGCGCCACCAGCAGCAGCACAAACGCCAGGTAGAACCCGGAGAACACCGTCGCATACACGTTCGGAAACGCCGCAAACAGCGCCCCGCCTCCCGTGACCAGCCAGACTTCGTTGCCGTCCCACACCGGCCCGATGGCATTGAGCATGACGCGGCGTTCCTGGTCGTCCTTGGTGAACAAATGAAGCGCCCCGACGCCGAGGTCGAAGCCGTCGAGCATGGCGTAACCGGCGAAGAGCACGCCCACCAGAACGAACCAGGTCGTGTGCAGATCGAGCGCGCCCAGAATCATGGCTGCCTCCTTTCAGGCAGGGCCAGCTTGCCCGAGGGGATCAGGTCCGCCTCGTCCGGCCCGTGCTGGATTTTGTCGTTGAGCAAATACACAAACGCCGCGAAGAGCATCAGGTACACCGCGCCGAAGAGCGTGATCGACGTCAGGACGGCGTTCGCCTTGACCACGGCGGACAGGCCTTCGGACGTGCGCAGGAGGCCCTGGACGATCCACGGCTGTCGGCCGATTTCGGCGGCAAACCAGCCGGCCTGGTTGGCGATC
>JAKLEJ010000088.1 GCA_022711695.1 Verrucomicrobiota bacterium
CGAGGTGACCGAATAGACCTCGTCCATCATCGAACGTGTGTCCGAAAGCATTGCCAACATCGGACGGGGCTGAAACCGATTCAACCCGCCGCTGCCTGTTCCCAGCCAGATGTTACCCTCGCGGTCCGGCAGCACACACCGCAGATCCTCGTCCACCGACAGGCCATCCGCCATCCCGTAGCGGGTGAACCTCCCGTCGGCAAAGCGGTGCAAACGGCCCGCCGGACCCGCGATCAGCCACACCTGGCCCCGACGGTCCGCTGTCATCCGGCTGGTCGGGGTCTTGCCCCAGGGTTCGGCGGCAGCGAAGCGGCTCAGTTGCCCATTCTCCCAAAAGAGCAGTTCCCCCGGCCGTTCGATCCACAGGCGTCCCCTCTCGTCCTCCGCCAACGCGCCGATATCAGGCTCGGAGAGATGGATCACACTGGCCAGACTCTCGCTGGCGCCGCTGCGCGGATCGATGCGATGCCACGTCCGCTGCCGGACGCCAGAATCGTACACGGAGACCCATAGGCGTTGTTGGGAGTCCTCGAACAGTTCCTGAACTTCGCCGACGTCTTCGCTCCGATCGCTCCCGGTCAGCGCTCTGAAACTGAATTCCCGACGGACGGCGCCCTCCGCAAGCTGGAAGATGCCCCGCCGCCGCCCCACCCACAGCGAGCCATCCCGGCTGGCGCACAGGCAGCGCAGGCTCCCGGCAAACGGAGTGCCTTCCAGCGACACGAGTCGGAAGCGACCTTCCTCCAACAAGACCAGGCGCGAGTTTGATTGCATCCACAACCGGCCGCGGGTGTCTTCAGCCAGGCTGGACACGTTTGCCGCCTGGGCGTCCAATTCCGCCAGTTCAGTGAGATACGACGTGAACCGAAGGCCGTCATAGCGAACCAGGCCATAACGCGTGCCAAACCAGAGATAGCCGTTCCGGGACTGGAGCAAACAGGTGACGGTATTCTGAGGCAGGCCCTGCTCGCTGGTCCAGTAGGTGACACGGTATTCTCCGGATTTGGCGGTCCGCAAGTGGGCGGTAAGATCGGGCTGGCTCCACCCGGTGAAAGCCAGACTCAAGATCAGCCACAGAATATCGCGCCTCGCCATGAGTTGTTGCGGGAGAGGAGCCTGCCAGCCGACCCCCGGTTTGTCACAGTGAAAAAGCCGGGGCGGCTGCGGCCGCCCCGGCTTCCATTCCCCTGCCCCCTGGGCTCTCCCACCCCCTGCGGTTGGCGATGCCTGAGCCAACCGTCGTTCTGACGCGGACTAAACTCGAGGCCAGACTCAAGCCTGAACACCTGCGAAACCGCGCCTGACACCCAAACCCGCAACGCCAATGTTCGCGCAAAGACGTGTCATTTGCCTATCCCGAAAAATAGGGAGAAGCCCCGATTACGCGGACCGCCCAGGCACGACGCCGGCCCGTTAATGGGGACAGTGCGAACAAGCGCAGTCAGCCAGGTCACATCGGCGGCCCACAGGGGCCAACAAGTAAGCCGCGCTGCGACCGTCTGGGAGTCCCAGGCAAGCGCCCTCCCGAACCGAAGCCGGGGCGGAAGCCTCGATTTTGGGTAACTTTCTCCGCTCAAGAAGCGTCTTACCCTCACGTTATGATGATATTACGCAATTGTCTGGCCATCGCCACGCTGGCTTCGTTGGTTGGCTCTCCGTCGATGGCAGAGGTCAAAGTGACGACCGAGCGCAACGGAAGCGACAAAGCCACCGCCGCCTTCAAGTTCAAGTCCGTGCCGCAACCGGCGCGCAACGACGCCGCCGCCCGGGCTGCCTTCTCGATCGTGGATGGCCGGGGCGATGCCAATGGCGGAGAGGTGGCCGTGCTCGGAGACGGGCGCGTCCCGACGGAGGAGGACGGCCCGGCGGAGAACTTCTTCTTCCGTCAGGGAACGGATGGCGGCCGGTTGCTGGTGGACTTGAGCCAGGACATCGCGATTCGCCAGGTCAATACCTACTCGTGGCATCCCAATACCCGGGGTCCGCAGGTGTACAAGCTCTATGCCAGCGATGGGAAGGCTGCCGCATTCAACGCACGCCCGACGCGGGGGACTGACCCCGCGAGCTGCGGGTGGCGCGTCCTGGCCAGCGTGGATACCCGGCCGGCCGAGGGCGAGCCCGGCGGCCAGTATGGTGTGAGCATCAGCGATCCGGCGGGAGTTCTTGGCCGTTTCCGTTACTTGCTGTTCGACGTATTTCGCACAGAGGACAAGGACGGCTTCGGGAACACGTTCTACAGCGAGGTGGACGTGGTGGCCCAGGATGGGCCGCCGCTCGAGTTTGTGGCGGAGGCGGCCGAGGGGACCGGCAGCAAGGAAATCGTGGAAGCCGAGGGCGGGAAATTCCAGATCACCCTCGACACCACCCAAACTCCCGACCTGACCGAGTGGGTGAGGAAGGAGATCGCGCCCATGCTCCAGGAATGGTATCCGAAGACGATTCGGATGCTCCCGAGCGAAGGCTACGAAGCCCCCGCCAGGTTCAGCGTGGTCTTCAGCAAGGACATGACCGGCGTGGCCGCCACCAGCGGCACGCGCATCCGTTGTTCGGCCGCCTGGATTCGGCGCAACCTCAAGGGCGAGGCCAAGGGGGCGGTGTTCCATGAGATGGTGCATGTGGTGCAGCAGTATGGCCGCGCCCCGCGCCGCGCCGGCGCCACCCGGGCGCCCGGCTGGCTCACCGAGGGCATCACGGATTACCTGCGGTTCTACCAGTTCGAGCCCCAAACCCGCGGGGCCGAAATCGCCGCCAGGAACCTCTCGCGGGCCCGCTACGACGGCAGCTATCGCATCACGGCCAACTTCCTGAACTGGGTGAGCGAGAAGCACGGACGGGATTTCGTGGCCAAACTCAACGCCGCCATTCGCGAGGGCCGCTACAGCGAGAATTTGTGGAAGGACTTGACCGGGGCCACTGTTCAGGACCTGGGCCAGACCTGGAAGGCGGACCTGGAGAAGAAGGTGGGCACGCCCTCCCCCGGCAAAGCGTAAACCGGGGCGGCGCACCCGCCACCGCAGACATTGCGCATTCGCTGCATGGCGGGAAGCGGGTCGATCCGAACGGTCGCCGCGCGGCGCCAGAGACGGACGTTGGACGCAGATTCAGGGGCGATATTCGGCGTTGCCTGGGGAGGGGGCAGCGCCTACAG
Source organism: Verrucomicrobiota bacterium (assembly GCA_022711695.1). GTDB lineage: Bacteria > Verrucomicrobiota > Verrucomicrobiia > Limisphaerales > JACRJZ01 > JACRJZ01. Next base: position 3,149 of record JAKLEJ010000088.1, read on the forward strand.
TGCGCCTGATTCTATGAAACACGTGCTTGAATTCGAGAAGCCCATCGTGGAGCTGCAGCACAAGCTGGATGAGTTGAGGAAGCATTCCACCACTCACTCCATGGACATCAGCTTCGAGGAGGAGATTCAGAAGATCGAGCAAAAGCTGGCGGAAACGCGCCGGCAGGTATTCGAGAACCTCAGCCCCTGGCAACGGGTGCAACTGGCGCGGCACCCGAGGCGCCCCTATACGCTGGACTACCTGGCCAGGGCCTTCGAGGGCTTCGAGGAATTGCACGGCGACCGGCTTTACGCCGAGGACCGGGCGGTGGTGGGCGGTTTTGCGACGCTGGGCGGCCACCGCGTCATGGCCATCGGCACGCAGAAGGGGCGCGACACCAAGGAGAACATCCGGCGCAATTTCGGCTCGGCCCACCCCGAAGGCTACCGCAAGGCCCTGCGGCTGATGCGCCTGGCGGCCAAGTTCAACCTGCCGATCGTCACGCTCATCGACACCGCGGGAGCCTACCCGGGCATCGGGGCCGAGGAGCGCCACATCGCCGAGGCCATCGCCGTGAATTTGCGCGAAATGATGCTCCTGGAGGTCCCGATCGTCGCCGCCGTTCTGGGCGAGGGCGGGTCCGGGGGCGCGCTGGGCATCGGCGTGGCCGATCGGGTGCTGATTCTCGAGAACGCCTATTATTCGGTGATCAGTCCGGAGGGCTGCGCGGCCATCCTGTGGAAAGACCGCGCCAACGCGCCCCGGGCCGCCGAGGCCCTGCGCATCACCGCCCGCGATCTGTTCGATCTGAAGCTGGCCGATGAAATCGTGCCGGAACCGCTCGGGGGAGCGCACAACGACCCGGCGTCCGCCGCCGCCAGCCTCAAGTCCAGTCTTCTGAACAACCTCGAAGCCGTGCTGGCCGCGCCCGTTCCCGAGCGGCTCAAGCAGCGCTACGCCAAGTACCGCGCCTTCGGGCACTTCCTCGAACCGCAGCCGGCCGCGGCCTGACCGATCAGACGCAGGGGGCCTCGGGAGCGGCGCATTCGCCGGGATAGCGCAACCCCCACGGGGCCCGCACCGCGTCCAGCGTTTCCATGATCGAGATCGTCTCGTCCAGCGGCATCAGCGAGCTCTCGGTGCGGCCTTCGCGCAGGCATTGCATGACGTGCGCGGCCTCGAACTGGTAGCCGAAGTTCGGGTAGGGCCGCTCGATGCGCTCGGCCGCGCCTTGCAGCGGCGTGAAGGTAATGGCCGACGGTTTCCAGAAAGGCACGTGAATCTCGATGCGCCCAGCCGTGCCGTAAAGAACCACGTCCTTGCGGGTGTCCGTGCGGATGGCGGCCGTCAGCACCGAGAGCCGTCCGCCCGAATGCCGAAAGACCATGCCGCAGCTCTCGTCCACCCCGGTTTCGCCCAGCGCCGCCTGGCTGACAACCGACTCGGGCCGGCCGAAGAACTTCGAACTGAGCGAAACCAGGTAAACGCCCACATCCAGCAGCGCGCCGCCGCCCAGGGCGAGATTGAGATGGCGGCCCTCGGGTTTCCAATCGTTGAGGAAGCCAAAGTCGCCCTGGAACAGCCGCGGCTCGCCAATGCGGCCCGCCGCCAGCCATTGAGCGAGCGGGGTCATCACCGGAAAGAACCGCGTCCACATGGCTTCCATGAGGAAGACCTTCCTGGACCGGGCCAGCGCCACGACGTCGCGAGCCTCGACCGCGTTGACGGTGAACGGCTTTTCGCACAGCACAGCCCGCCCCGCCCGCAGACAGAGCGTCATCGCCTCGCGGTGCCAGGGGTGCCGGGTGGCCACATACACGGCGTCCACTTCCGGGTCTTCCGCAAACGTGCGGTAGCTGGCGTGGCAGCGCAACGCCCCGAATTCGGCGGCCAGCGCCTGCGCCCGCTCCGCCGAGCGCGACCCCACCGCCGCCAGGCGGGCGTCCGGCAACTCCCGCAGGCTGGCGGCGAACTTGCGGGCGATGCGGCCCGCGCCCAGGATGCCCCAGCGAATCATGTCTGCCATGCACCGGTTCTAACCTCGCCGCGCCCTCCCAGGCAAGCCATCTGCTGAATCCACGCCGAACGGTTCCGGGGTTGAGGAGCGAGAGCCGCTTTCGAACGCCTGGCCGGTTGGTGGCGTCCGGGATGCGGGGATTCAATTCATCTGGCCTGCGGCCGGAATGGCCAATGCGGGTTGCATATTCGCAGAGGACGAGATCGCCCTTGATGGCATTGTGCGAAGATCGGGAGAGCGGAGGCGCATGCGAGAACTTGGGATGCTCCCCTTGCGCGAACTCAAAGTTGTCTTATAGTAGGCTTAACCTGTCGTTGGCAGGCAGGGAATCGACTCCCCGGCGCTGCGGAAGCGAGGGGCTTGCGGGCGTGTGCCGGCGGGTCTGCCAGGCGGGTATGAACCCATTGCGGAAAGAATAAGGACACATATGGCTTATCAATACGTGAACAAACAGGAACAGCTTCTGGCCAAGGTCAAAGGCAAGACCGGCAAGATCTCGGACAAGACCCACGAGGAGCACATGAAGCTGTACACGGGCTACGTCAACAAAACCAACGCCATCCTCAAGGAACTGGAGGAACTGGCCAAGCAGCTCGATCCCGCCAACCCGGCCCATGCCAACCAGATCTACAGCGAGATCCGCTCGCGCAAGGTCGATTTCACATTCGCCCTGGGCGGGGTGATCAACCACGAGATCTATTTCTCCATCCTGGGCGGCAAGGGCGGCCCGGCCACCGGCCCGGTGGCCGATCTCATCAACAAGAGCTTCGGCAGCTTCGAGGCCTACAAGAAGGACCTCAAGGCCACCGGCATCGCCGCCCGCGGCTGGGCCTGGACCGGCTACGACGCCCAGACCGGCCTGCTCTTCAATTACATCGGCGACGCTCAGAACACCTTCCCGGTCTGGGGAGTCAAACCCATCCTCGCCCTGGACGTTTACGAGCATGCCTATTACGCCGATTTCTTCACCGGCCGCGCCGGCTACATCGACGAATTCATGAACTGCATCGACTGGGACGCGGTGAACGCGCTCCTGGCCAAGTAGCCAGCCGAGAACCATTGGGCGGAAGGAACCGCCCCCGAGCGCCGGCTGCGGACGCAGCTCCGGCGCTCGCTTTGTTTTTGGATCGAGTGCGATCGCGCCAAGCACCCTTGGGCCGCCGTCAGCCCCACTCCGCAGTCCGTGGGATACACGACACTGGACCCTCACCCCGACCCTCTCCCCATCCGATGGGGAGAGGGCGCCCTCAGGGCGGGTGCGGGGAATCGGGTAGTGCATCCCCGTGACTCCTCTGTAAGTTCCCGCGGAGGCCTTCGGGTATCGGCGAAGCGGACCGAACAAACCGGAGAACCCTGCTTTTTGGCATGCACGCTGGGCAGTGGCAGCCACCTAACACAAACAACGGCTGCTGGATCGGTTCGAAGATTGTCGCGGAGAGAGAATTGACAGATCTTTAGAATCCGATAATCTGATTATATGAAAAGAAAGACGATCACCGTCACTGAGGCGGCCCGCAATTTCGCCGATTGTGTGAACCGGGCGCACTACCAGCACACGACCTTTGTTCTGTTGAAGAACGGCAGGCCCTTCGCCCGCCTCGAACCCGATCACGAAAAGCGCTGCACGGGCCGGGACCTGGCGGAGGCGCTGACCCGGACGGACTTGTCGTCGAATCAAGCGCGCGACTGGCATCGCGACCTCATGACTGACCGCAAAACCCTAAAGACGCCCACTGACAAATGGCAATAATCCTCGATGCCGATGTCATCATCCGGGGCGAAAAGGGAACGTTCGATCTCAAGGCGTGGGTGGAAAGCCGGCCGGACGATGTCTTCGAAGTCGCCGCCGTCACGGTGGCCGAGTTGTGGCACGGGGTGGAGCGGGCAGGGGTTGCGCACAAAGCCCGTCGGCAGCAGTATCTTCAGAGCGTGCTCGCTCCACTGCCCGTTGTTCCCTACACGGAACAGACCGCGCACCAACACGCCCGGATCTGGGCGCAACTGGAGGCGTCCGGCAAGATGATCGGGGCCTACGACCTGATCGTGGCAGCCACGGCGATGGAGCGTGACAGCGACGTGGCGACGTTCAACCGGCGCCATTTCGGTTGTGTGCCGGGGCTGAAGGTCCTCGAACCCGAGTGAACCGCAAGAACCGCCGGGACACGCGCTCCATACGGCTGGCGTCACCCGGCGTCAGCGGGCCACGCCCAGGCGCAGCACCGTCAGCGAGCAGGGCCTGAAAGCGTAATCGAACTTGCTGCCGGAGACCCCCAAGGCCCCCGTTTGGGGGGCCACGCGGCGGGGCTGGTCGAACGTGTTTTCGTCCTTGAGGCTCGCGCCGGCCAGGACCGTGGCGACGCCGGGCGACTTGAGGCCTTTGCCGCCCCGGAACTCGATCGAAGCGACCACCGGCGCGTCCGTGGCATTGACGACCTTGACGACGAACTCGCCCGCCCGATCGTCGCGCGCGGCGCTGGCGTAGAATCGGGGCTGTCGGTTGGGGGCCTGCGGCGCGCCCTGGACGCTCACCGGGAGCGCCACGTCCCCACGGTTCACGCTGAAGAGCTGCTGCACGTAATAGTTGGGCGTGCCATAGACTCGCAGGTTGTCGCACCAGATGAGGTCCGGCCGCCACTGCCAGGCATCCTCGTGCGCAAAGAGCGGCGCGTAGGAGGCCATGCGCACCACGTCCGCATTCCGCTCGAAGCCGGTCAGCATGGCCGCTTCGGCCAGGGCGCATTCCCAGTTGTTGCGGTTGTCCGGGCTCACGGTGCGCACGCTCTGGGCGGCGTATTCGCCGGCGAACACCTTTGGCCCGTTGCGGTCGTAGCGGTCGTAGCGGGCGGTGTTGTCCAGGAACCAGGCCGGCGGCCGATAGTAGTGCTCGTCCACGAGGTCGGCCCCGAGGGCGCGCAGCTTCGGCCAGAGAAAATCGAACTTGTCGCCGTCGGGATCGGGTCCCGCGCTGGAGATCAGTTGCACCTGGGGATGGCGGGCCTTGAGGGCTTTGGCGAAGCGTTCGTAGCGCTCGAGGTATTGCGGCCCCCACTGCTCGTTGCCCACGCCCAGCAGCTTCATGTGGAAGGGCGCCGGATGCCCGAGGGCGGCGCGCCGCAGGCCCCACAGGCTGTTGGCCGGGCCGTTGGCGAACTCGACCAGGTCGAGCGCGTCCTGGATGTAGGGCTCGAGCTGGTCCAGCGGGGCCAGCTCGCCCGAATTGAACTGGCAGGCCATGCCGCAGTTGAGAATCGGCAGCGGCTCGGCCCCGATGTCCTCGCACATCTGGAAATACTCGAAGAACCCCAGCCCGAAACTCTGGAAGTAATCCGGGGCGGGCCGGTGTTTGAACTCGCTGTTCCAGCGGTTGACAATGAGGCGGCGCTGCTCGACGGGCCCGATAGTGGTCTTCCACTGGTAGCGCAGCGGCAGGGAAAAGCCCTCGACGATGCAGCCGCCCGGAAAACGCACAAAGCCCGGCTTGAGATCGGCCAGCATCTGCACCAGGTCGGCGCGCAACCCGCCCGGCCGGCCTTTGTAAGTGTCGCGCGGAAACAGCGAGATCATGTCCAGGTCCAGCCGGCCGCGTCCGGCGAGGGCGACCGCCAGCCGGGCGCGGGGTTCGGTGGCGCCAATGCGCACCGGGACCGAGTGCTTGCGCCAGGCCGGGGTGAACCCCTCGAGCCGGGCGGTCCCGAGCGCCTTGCCGTCCGGCGCCAGCACCCGCGCTTCGAGGCTCACCGCGCCCTCGCCGCCGGCCCGCGCAAACACGCTGAAGTCATAGACGCCGCCTTCCTTCACCCCCATGCCGCGGAACCCCTCGTTCTCCAGGGCGAAGCCCTCCCCTGCCCTTTCCAGTTGCGCCCTGAGAAAATGCGGATTCTGGTCGTTCAGCGGGCCGTCCGTCTCGACCGACCACGAGCCGCTGGCGCCGTTCTTCTCGATTTTCTTCCAGCCCATCATGGGCTGCGTGAACTCGAACGACCGGTTCTTCACCAGCTCCGGGTAAAGCCCCCCATCGCCCCCGAAGTTGATGTCCTCGAAGAACACGCCCCACATGGCCGGGTTGATGCGCGCGCCCGGCTGATCGGCGCCGACGCTCACCGTTACCGCGGCCTGGCCGCCCAAAACAAACGAAAGAAAAAGCGCGCCTGGAAGCGCGAAGGTGCATGGCCGTCTCATGGGCCGGAGGTTACGCCCCGCGCCAGTCAAAGTAAATCCTCCGAATCCGCGAATACGCCGCCCCAGCCAGCGTCAGGACTGTCATGCGCATGCAGCCAATCCTGCCCGTTCTTCTACTCGCAGCCGCGGCGAGCCTCCCGGCGGCCGATGACCGCGCCAAGCCTTCGCGCGAAGCCGTCGAACTCCGAGCCCGCCAGGGCTTGCCGAACTTTTTCGCCAAAACGCGCGGAACCAACCCGGTGACGGTCGCTTACTTTGGCGGCAGCATCACCGCCGCCGCCGGGTGGCGTCCGCAAACCCTGGCCTGGCTGCGGGCGCGGTATCCGGGCGTTCCCTTCATCGAAATCAACGCCGCCATCGGCGGCACCGGATCGGACCTCGGCGTGTTCCGGGTGGGCCGCGATGTGCTCGCGGGCAAGCCGGACCTCGTCTTTGTCGAATTCGCCGTCAACGACGGCGGGGCGTCTCCCGCGCAGATCTACCGGTGCATGGAGGGGATTGTGCGCCAGATCCGGAAGGCCGACCCGAGCACGGACATCTGTTATGTCTATACGTTGCACGAGGGAATGACCAACGACCTGGCGGCGGGCCGTTTTCCACGGTCGGCGTCGGCCATGGAGCATATCGCCGACCACTACGGCATTCCGTCCATTCACCTGGCGCTGGAGGCCGCCCGGCGCATCCGGGCGGGCGAATGGGTGTTCAGCGCGCCCAAGCCGGACGTGCCCGCCGACGCGGCCAGCGGCGCTCCGCCCCGCAAGGCCTTCGCCTCGGACGGCTGCCACCCCTTTGCCGAAACGGGCCACCGGCTCTACACCGAGGCGGTGGCGCGTTCGTTTGAAGCCATGGAGAAGCTGGGCCGGCCCGGCCCTCATGCGCTGGGCGCCCCATTCACGCCTGACAATCATGAAAAGGCGCAGTTCGTTCCCCTGGAAAAGAGCCAACTGCGCGGCGCCTGGGAGCAACTCGATCCTTCGACCAATTCGCTGGCCCGGAATTTCCGGCAACGGCTGCCGGCGCTCTGGCAGGCCAATGCGGCTGGGGCGTCCCTCACCTTCTCGTTTCACGGCCAATGGGCCTGCCTCTACGACCTGCTCGGGCCGGACGGCGGCGAACTCGAAGTGGCCGTGGACGGCCGGCCGCCGACCAGCGCCCGGCGTTTCGACGCCTACTGCACCTACCATCGGCTGGGGATGC
>JAKLEJ010000089.1 GCA_022711695.1 Verrucomicrobiota bacterium
GGCCCACTTGCGTTCTTCAACGGTCGCAGTCTGGAAAGCCTGCGAAACGGCAGACAGGAATGTCTGCGCTACAAAGCGGGCCCATGCTCTCGAACGGGAGCTTGATGCAGCCCCGCCCCTGCGGCCGCCCGGAGGTCAGGGCGCGGACAGCTCGGCGCCCAGCGCGGCGCCCTCCGACGCCAGGATGCGGTATTGGCGGATGTCGAACGAGACCTCACGGCCCTCGGCCAGGCCCAGGCGCGAGTAGTCCTCTTTGGTCATGCGGGCGCGGACCGTCAGCCCGCTGGGCAGCTCGAGCTCCAGCCGCATCATGACGCCCAGAAAGAAGGTGTGTTGCAGCACCGCCCGGTAGCGGCAGGCGGCGGGATCGGCGGAGACCTGCACGGCATAAGGGCGGAAGCCGATGCGCAGCGCCTGGCCGTCCTGCAGGCCGGGCGCCGGGAACTCGATCTCGGCCGAGCGGGCCGTCCCGTCGCGCACGGTCATCTCGATCACGTTCATCACGCCCACGAACCGGGCGACGAACTCCGTGGCCGGCGACTCGTACACCTCGCGCGGCGCCCCGATCTGCTCGATGCGCCCGCGCGAGAAGATGACGATCCGGTCGGAGATCTCCATGGCCTCCTCCTGGTCGTGGGTGACAAAGAGCGTGGTGAGCTTGAGATCGTGATGCAGGTGCACCAGCCATTCCCGGAGCTCCTGGCGGATCTTGGCGTCCACGGCGCCAAACGGCTCGTCGAGCAGCAGCACGCTCGGCTTGGGGGCCAGGGCGCGGGCGATGGCCACGCGCTGGCGCTGCCCGCCGGAGAGCTGGTGCGGGTAGCGTTTCTCCAGCCCGGTCAGCTCCAGCAAGCCCGCCAGCTCGGCCACGCGCGCCTCCCGGTCCGCCTTCCTCCATTTCTTCACCTTCAGCCCGAAGGCGATGTTGTCGAACACGTTCATGTTCCGGAAGAGCGCGTAGGCCTGGAACACGAAACCGATGTTGCGCTGCTGCACAGAGAGGTCGTTGACCCGCCGGCCCCGGATGAAGAGGTCGCCACTGGTCGGCATCTCCAGCCCGGCGATCATTCGCAGCACCGTGGTCTTTCCGCACCCGCTGGGGCCCAGCAGCGCCACCAGCTCGCCCTCGCTTGCCGAGAAGCTGGCGTCCGTGACCGCCGCCACGCCGCCGAAACGCTTGTTGACCTGGCGCAGCTCGATGCTCATGGCGAGGGCCTTTCCCCGGCCGTCAGCAAGCCGGTCGAGCCCAGCCCGACGCTCTGCGCCGGCTCGGCCGGCGTGAGGGCGCGCTCCAGGCCGCGCCGATTCTTCCACTCCAGGAAGGTCTTCAGCAGCAGGGTCAGCAGCGCCAGCAGCGCCAGCAGGCTGGCGACGGCGAACGGGGCCGACGGATTCAGTTCCTGGTAGAGTTTCTCCACCCGCAGCGGCAGCGTTTCGGTCAGCCCCACAATGTGCCCGCTGACCACCGACACCGCGCCAAACTCGCCCATGGCCCGGGCGTTGCAGAGGATCACCCCGTAGAGCAGCCCCCATTTGACCGAGGGCAGGGTGACGTGCCAGAAGGTCTGCCAGGGGCTCGCGCCCAGGGTGAGCGCCGCCTGCTCCTGCTCGCTGCCCTGGGCCTGCATGTCCGGGATCAGCTCGCGGGCCACAAACGGAAAGGTGACAAACAGCGTGGCCAGCACCATGCCCGGCACGGCGAAGATGATCCGGACGTCGTGCGCCTGCAGCCATGGGCCGACGAGCCCCTGCGCTCCAAAGAGCAGCACCAGCAGCAGGCCCGTCACCACCGGCGAGACCGAGAAGGGCAGGTCGATGAACGTCAGGATCAGGGTCCGCCCGCGAAAGTCGAACCGCGCCAGCGCCCAGGCCGCGGCGATTCCGAACGCCGTGTTCAGCGGCACGGTGATGACCGCCACCAGCAGTGTCAGCCGGATGGCTGCGCGCGTGTCCGGGTCCGCCAGCGTTCCCCAGTAGGAGGCCAGCCCGGCGGAAAAGGCCTGCCAGAAGACGTTGGCCAGCGGCAGCAGCAGGAACACCGCGGCAAAGAGCATCGCCGCGCCGATCAGCAGCCAGCGGATGACCGGGTGCTCTTGCGTGCCCCGGGTCGAGGCCGCGCGCCGGTCGTCGTGTTGCGGGGGCCCGGTCATGCGCGCTCGAAATGGCCGGACCATCGTTCCAGCCAGTTGATGGTGATGAGCAGGAGAAAGGAAACGGCCATCAGCACGATCGCCAGCGCCATCGCGCCCGCGTAGTCGTACTGTTCGAGCCGCATCACGATCAGGTAGGGCGCGATCTCGGTCTCGAAGGGCAGGTTGCCCGAGATGAACACGATCGAGCCGTACTCGCCGATCGCCCGGGCGAACGCCAGCGCGAACCCGGTCAGGATGGTGGGCAGAAGCGTCGGCGCGATGATCGTCAGGAAAGTGCGCAGCCGGCCCGCTCCCAGCGTGGCCGCCGCCTCCTCCACGCCCCGGTCGAAAGCCTGCAGCACCGGCTGGAGGGTTCGCACCGAAAAGGGCAGGCCCACGAAGGTCAGGGCGATCACCACTCCCAGCGGGGTGAACGCGCCCTGGATGCCCCAGGGCACGAGGAACTGGCCCAGCCAGCCGTTTTCGGAGAAGAGGTTCCCCAGGGTGAGCCCCGCCACCGCCGTCGGCAGGGCGAAGGGAAAATCCACCAGCGCGTCGATGAAGCGACGCCCGGGAAACCGGTAGCGCACCAGCACCCAGGCCAGCAGCGTGCCGAAGAGGGCGTTGGCCAGCGCCGCCGCCAGCGACGCCCCGAACGTCAGGCGGTAGGCCGCCAGCGCCCGCTTGTTGAACGCCAGGTCGCAGAATTCGCCCCAGGACAGGTCCAGCGACTTCAGCACCAGCGCCGCCACCGGCAGCAGCACCACCACGCTCAGGTAGCACACGGTGAACCCGAGCGTCAGCCCCAGGCCCGGCAGCGGGTTGTGCGGGCGCTCCTTCATCACCGGTTTTCCCCGTAGATGCGGTCGAAGACAGCCCCGTCGGCAAAATGCGCCTGGTGCGCCTGGCTCCACCCGCCAAAGGTCTCTTCGACGGTGAAGCAGGGAAGCTCGCGAAACACCCGGGCGTGCCGGCGTTTCACGGTTTCCAGGCTCGGCCGGAAATAGTGGCGGGCGGCGATCTCCTGCCCCGCCTCCGTGTAAAGGAACTCGAGGTAGGCCCGGGCCGCGGCCTCCGTGCCGCGTTTCTTCACCACGCCGTCCACCCACGCCACCGGCGGCTCGGCCAGGATGCTCATCGAGGGATACACGATCTCGACCCGGCCCGGGGCCAGGTCCCGGGCGCAGAGCATCGCCTCGTTTTCCCAGGCCAGCAGCACATCCCCGATGCCCCGCTGCACGAACGTCGTCGTCGAGCCTCGCGCCCCCGTGTCCAGGATCGGCACGTTGCGGAAGAGCCGCTCCACGAACTGCCGGGCGGCGGCGTGGTCGCCGCCGCTCTTCTTCAATTGCCAGCCGTAGGCGGCCAGGTAGTTCCAACGCGCCCCTCCCGAGGTGCGCGGGTTCGGGGTGATGACTTTCAGGCCCTTCTTGGCCAGGTCATCCCAATCCCGGATATTCCGGGGATTCCCCTTGCGCACCACGAAGACGATGGTCGAGGCGTAGGGCGCGCTGTTGTGCGGCAGCCGCCTCTGCCAGTCCCGCGGCAGCAGGCCGCTCTCTCGCGCGATCGCATCGATGTCGTACGCCAGCGCCAGCGTCACCACGTCCGCCTCCAGGCCGTCGATGACCGCCCGCGCCTGTTTCCCCGAGCCCGCGTGCGACTGCCGGATCGTCAGCTTCGCGCCGGTCCTGGACTCGTAATCGCGGAGGAAGGCCGCGTTGATGTCCTGGTAGAACTCGCGGGTGGGGTCGTAGGAGACGTTCAGGAGGCTGGCTTGAGACCCTTCCAGGGCTCGGGGTTGCCCACCCAGAACCAGCGCGATCAGAATGACGGCTGCTCTTTTCATGCCCGTTCCCTGCAAGGAAGCCGCGGTCTGTGGCGGCCGCGTCGCGCGGCTCCATTCGGTTCGCCTCCGCGCGAATTCTGCCCCTATTGAAGCCCTTCTTCCGCTCCAGTTCAACCCCAAAACCGCTCCCACCCGGATTTGCGCCACCCGAACAGGCTAGAGCCTGCACTACGAACCCCCGGCGTGCGCTTCGTTTGTAGTCCAGCCTTCAGGCTGTCAGGGCGAGCGGGCGGTTTTCGATGCGGCGGCCGCGGCGGCGGAGACGACTTCTCGCTCCTCGGCATCGAGCTGGTCGAACAATCGCCGGGTGCGCAGATCGAACGACCGCCCGGGCTGGTTGCCGGGGGCGCCGCGCTGGGAGCCGTTGTGCAAACACCAACCCGCCGCTCCGCCCGCAACCGCCCCGCGCAGATCGGCCAGAAAATCCTCCGCGGCCGGTTCCCACGCGGCGTAGCCGCGGCGAAACGGCTCCTGGTAATGCACCGGCGCCGCGCGGCCGGACTCCTTGATGGTTGCCAGAAGCTGGCGCGTGATCGCCTCGGTCTGCGAGGGCGAGCGCGGCGAGCGCGGCCGGTGTGGCGCGATGAAGTCCAGGCCGATCGTCGCCAGCGCCTCGCGCACTTCGGCCGCCTCCGGGTCGTGCCCGCCCCATGAGGCCGTCACCAGCCGGCGAGGGTCCAAGCGCCGGACGTCCTCGCGCAAGGTCCTCAGCTCCGACGGCGGAACGTGACGCGCGTCCTTGACGTCTCGTTCGTTGGCCAGGTCAAGATACCAGTTGCGGTGCGATCCCAGGGCGCCGACCAGCGTGGCCACGGCGCGCCGATGCGATGCCAGGTCGGGCAGGCAACCGGCCGAAACCGGGCCGGCGGGGACCTTCCCGCGGGTTAGCGACACATCGACCACCAGCCCCCGCCGGTCGCATTCCGCCACCAGGCGCTGGAGCCGGCCCAGGTAAGGCCCCCGGGGCGCGCCCGCGGCGTCCACCGCGGACACATCCTCCGCGTCGGTCTTCCAGGTGGCCCACACCCGCAGCCAGTTGAAGCCGTGCCGCTGCATGTCATCCAAGTCCTGCCGCAGGAGGTTCTCCGGAGCGCCCAACCCTCCATAGTAGCTGATGCCCAGGAGGAAGACGGCGCGCCCGTTCAGCGTGAAGCGGCTGTCCTCGATGCCGAGCGCGGTGGCCGGCCCTGCGGGGGCGGACGGGAGCGATTGCGGCAGGCCCAGGGCCGCCGCGAGCCCCGCCGCCAGTTGCAGTGTCATCCTTGCGCTGGGGGTTCTCGTGGTCATGGCTTCACGGTAACAATGGCGCGCCGATAGTCAAACAGCCGCGGCGAACCCTCGTCCGCCACCTCGAGAATCACGTGGATCGTCGAAGGCGCGCGGACCTCCGGCGCGGTGAACCCCGTCGTTTCGCCTTCGGCGGTCTCGAGTTCGACCCGCCCGCGGAAGGTCCCGCACTCCGGGTAAACCGTCCAGCGCGCCCGGATGCGGTGTCCGTCGGGATCGCGGGAGCCCAGGGCGGAAAGGCGGACCCGCTCGCCCGGCTTCGCCTCGAGGCAGACGAACTCCCTTCCGGTGTCGCCGTTCAGCGCGGCGCGGGGCCGGTGGTTGGCTTTGCGGAAGTCATCGGCCACGCACCAATCGAGCCGGGCGCGGAAATCGTTCTGCAGCGCTTCGGCCCAGCGGGCCAGGGTGTGGTCGCGATGGGTTGCGCCCTGCCAGGCGTCCGCCTCGCAGGCCCAGTAATAGGCCCTGCCGGGGGCGTTCGTGTTCAACCCGTAGCGGCCCGCCCAACCGCCCCACGCCGGCTGCTCGGGCGCGTTCATGCCCGTCGGCAGCAGGTGGATGAAGGACATCGAGTCGCCTTCCTTGGCCCAGTGCGTCGTGTTTGTCGGGTAAAGCGCGCCCAGGGGACCGTGGCCGGTCAGCGCGTCGCGCACGAGGTCGAACCCGCCGGCCCGCGAGGTCAGCGCCGAAAAGCGATGGTACCAGCGTTTGCCCTCGAACGCCGGCTGAAAGGTGTTCACCCACAGCGGGAACGCGGGCGAAATCTCGAAGGTGTGCGCGCCGAACGCATCGTAGGAGGAAAGCCGCAGTCTCGACTTGAACGCGGCGTAGCCCGCCGGCCCGCGCTCGAGCCGCACCCGGTCCAGGGCGCGCCGCAGGTTGTTGGTGGCGGCCCCGTGGTCCGTTCCCCAATCCGAATACCATAGCGGGCGGGGATCCTGCCGGTCCACCGCGGCCATCAGCAGGCGGACCGCCGCGTCGGTGTCGTTGTAGCCGGCCACGGCGCGGTCCCGGAGCAGCCAGGGGGCGGGAAAATTCGTGTCGTGCCGGACCAGGTTGGTCCAGCACTGCCCGTAGGCCGTGAGCAGGCGCCCGACGATCCCCAGTCCCGTGCGCTCGACATTGCGGTTCTCGCCCGGGCGCGCCGCCGCACGGTTGGCGATGATGCCCTCGATGTCCCACTCGCTGGCGTAGAGCAGGAAGCGCACCAGCGATTGCTCGTCGTCCGGGTCGCCGCCGGCGTCGGTCTCGACGATCAGCCTCAGACGCTCCGCGGCCGGCGCGGGCATCGCCGCTCCCGGGAAGCTCAGGACGCCCAGCAGGCCGGCAAGCAAAAGAGGGCAGGGGATGGTCATGGCGCGGTCCTGGTCGTTTCGGTTCCACCCGGCGTTCGGTTTCTCCGGGGCGTCCCGTCTCCCCCCCTCCCAAAGCGCCGCTGGCGCGGGCGCACTCCAAAACGCTGGCGCGCGAGGCAGGCTGGCCACTGCCCCGCACGGCACGGAATCCTACCGCAGGGCGACCCGTGATAGGGCGACGCTCCCGCGGAGCCGGGGAGGGCGAGCGTCCTCGCGAGCCCCATCTCCGCGCTCCGGCGAACGCGGATCGCGCGAAGTCCGCCAGGTCTTGGACTGCGGCGCTTCCGCGCCGCTTTTCGGGGCGTTTCGGGAGCCCCGTGCGAAGCGCGGGCCACGCCGATGAAAGTCTTTGCGCGCAGGGTCATCGCCGCCAAGCATAGCCCCACTGCCAAGAACTGCCAGACCGAATCTGCCAGACAGCTCGCCCGAAGGTTCGCCCCCGCGGAGGCGCACTGATTTCCACAGAAGCAAACGAAGAGAACCAAGAAGCGCACCTCAGCCAGCCCTTCTTTGCCTTCGTTTTCTTTCTTCTCTTCTGTGAACCATCTCCGCTGGTCAATCCGCGCGCCAGGTCTTGGAGCACGGCGCTTCTGTGCCGTTCTCTAAGTCGGGCCAGACAGGGCAGGCGTTGGGCGGATTCCGCGGGGCAAAGTCGTTGCCCCGGAGAGGTTTTTCGGCTTTGATGCCCCTGCGCTATGCACACAAACAACAAGATCCTGGTTCTCTACGATTCCGCCACCGGCAACACCGCGCAAATGGCCCGCCACGTTGGCGAAGGCGCGGCCTCGGTGCCCGGAACCGAGGTGCGGCTGCGCTCGCTCGACGAGGCCCGCCCCGAGGACGTCGTTTGGTGCGACGGCCTGGCCGTCGGCAGCCCCACCAACATGGGCCTCATGTCCTGGAAGATGAAACGGTTCTGGGACGTGGACATGGGCGAGCATTGGATGAAGCTCGACGGCAAGATCGCCTGCGCGTTTTCGTCGGCCGGCGGGTGGGGCGGGGGCATGGAGCTGGCCTGCCAGGCCATCCTGACCATGCTGATGAACTTCGGCTTTCTCGTGTTCGGAGTCACGGACTACGCCGGCAAGCTCACCACCCTGCATTACGGCGCGGTGTGCGCGCGCCAGCCGCGCTCGGAGAACGACCAAGCCGCCTGCCGCAAGCTCGGCCGCCGCCTCGCCGAGTGGACCGCCGTCCTCGTCCACGGCCGCGCCGACGAGCATCCCGCGAAGAAGATGGGCGAACGCGCCATGCCCTCCTGAGCCGGACTGCCGGTCACCAGTCACCTCTCACCCCGACAGCCTGAAGGCTGGACTACAAACGAAATGCGCTCGGGGTTTGTGGTGCAGGCTCTGGTTGTCCGCGCGGCGCAGGCCGCATGTCATTGACAGCCGCGGCCGGGCGACGGAGCATGGCTCGAATGCGATGCCCGACACCTGCAAACAACGGCCCCCGGCTTCCTGTCGAAGCCAACGCGCAGCGTGGAGCGGGCTTCGAGACCCTAGACAGCCCATGAATAGCGCGCACACCAGCAAAGGCCCCTGGGCGCACCGGGCGCTCGTTTACCTCTTCAGTCTCCTCTTCGGCTTGCTGGTCTATTGGCTGCTGGGGTTCCTGGTGGGGGATATTGCCACCTGGCCCGGCCCCAATTACCGCCAGATCGAGCAAAGCATGCTCGATCCGCAGGTGACACAGGAGCTGGCGGCGCTCAAGTCCCAGATCGAGGAGACCAACCGGGCCATCGCCGACCATCGGCAGCGGCAGAGCGTCTTGCGCGACAGCGCCAGCAACTCCGAGCAGACCATGAACCGGCTGCTGGAACTGCAGCGGCTCACCCTCCAGAAGGGCTTGAAGCCGTCCGGGGACGAGCTGGCCGCCCTGGCGGAAAGCGAGAAGCTCTTCCTGGACAACCAGAGGAAGTACCAGGAGATCAACGAGCGAATCGCCTCGCTGAGCGAGCAGGTGCGCGAGCTGGAAAGCCGGCAGAGGGCCGCCCAGAAACGGGCCGAGGCCCAGCGGGAACCCATCTCGCGCGAGTTCGACCGGCAGCACGCCCGCCACCAACTGAAGGTGGCCGCGCTCAAGCTGAGCCTGCTGACCCCGCTGCTGGTGCTGGCGGTGTGGCTGTTTCTCAAGCGCCGGGGCGGGCTGTATGCGCCGCTCATCTACGGCCTGGGGCTGGCCGTGCTGGTCAAGACCCTCATGGTGATGCACGAGCATTTCCCGCGGCGCTACTTCAAGTATGTGCTCATCGTCATGGCGCTCCTGCTGGTGGCGCGCATCCTGGTTTATCTGCTGCGCCTGGCGGCTTTTCCCCGGGCCGATTGGCTGTTGCGCCAGTATCGCGAGGCTTACGAGCGGTTTGCCTGCCCGATCTGCGCCTATCCCATCCGCCGCGGCCCGCTCAAGTACCTTTATTGGAACCGCCGCAGCCTCAAGAAGCTGAACGTGCCGCTCGCGGCCGAGGGCGCGACCGATGAGCCCTACACCTGCCCGGCCTGCGGGACCCGCCTTTTCGAGGAATGTCCCGCCTGCAAGCGCATGCGGCATTCGCTGCTGCCGATCTGCTCGCAGTGCGGCGCGGAGAAACCGCTGCCGGCGACCGGGGCCGCGGCTGCGCCGGGCGGCGCCCCGGCGCGGCAGGGAGGCTCCGGTGGGTTCACGCTCATCGAGGTGCTGGTGGTGGTGGCGGTCATTGCCGTGCTGGCCGGGCTGCTGCTGCCGGTTCTGAGCCGAGGCAAGGGGCGCGCCCAGGGCATCGCCTGCGCCAGCAACCTTCGGCAGTTGGCCGTGGCCCTGGAACTCTACAGCCACGATCACGAGGAGCGGTTCGTCAACAACCATGGCATCAACGAGACCCTTCGTCGCCGCGAAAACTGGGTCAACAACGTCCAGGACTGGCTCGAAAGCGAGGGCAACACCAACCGCGCCACCCTGGCCTCCGGCAAGCTGGCCCCTTTCCTGGCCGGCAACACCGACGTCTATAAATGCCCCGCGGACAAATCCGCGGCCGACAACGGGCCGCGCATCCGCAGTTACGCGCTGAACTCGATGGTGGGCGATCCGGGCGAGCTGACCAACCGGTTCAACCCGCACCTCGTCCAGTTCTTCGGCTGGGGGGATCTGCCCAGCCCGGCCGCCATCTACTTCTTCCTCGAGGAACATCCGGACACCCTCAACGACGGATTCTTCATGAACCGATGGGCCGAATACCGCTGGGGCAACCTGCCAGCCTCCTATCACAACGGCGCCGCCAATCTCACCTTTGGCGATGGCCACGTGGAATCCCATCGCTGGGCGCTGGCCGACACCCGCCGGCCTCCGGTCAAAGGCGGGGCCGCCGGCACCTTCGAACCCGCCGGACCGGAGGACTACAACTGGCTGAAGGAGCGCACCAGCATTCCCAACGACTCCGCGCCCGCCTCCGTGGTCCGCTGATTCGCGCCGTTGGCTGGCATTCTTCGCGCGTGAGCGCCTCGGAGTGCGCCGCCCTCCAAGACCTGGCGGGGCCATGACGACCCAAGCCGGCCGCTCCCTTGTGCGGGCGTGAGGCCCTCGCCGAGCCGGGAGGCCGAGCGTCTTCGCGAGCCCCATCTGCCTCCTTCCGCAATACAGAGGCACAGAGGGCACTGAGAACACCGAGGTGAACCAGTCTCCGATGCCTCTCGGCAGGCAGTCTGGCGCGCCTCCCTCTGTGGCCTCAGTGTTCTCGGTGGCTTCGCTTCTGCCTCTCCACCGCAGAGCCACAGAGGGCACAGAGGACACAGAGCTGAACCAGTCTCCGATGCCTTTCGGCAGGCGGTCCGACGCGCCCTCCTCGGCGCCCTCGGTGTTCTCGGTGGCTTTTCCTCCCCATCCCCACTGCCTTTCCATGGGCAGCC
>JAKLEJ010000009.1 GCA_022711695.1 Verrucomicrobiota bacterium
CGGGTCCAGGGTCACACGGCGCCAGGGTTGGAGGGTGGGCGGATCGGCTGCCTGGGCGCCGCCCGGGCTTGGCAATCCCAGGAGGACGGCTGCAATGACGATCCCAAGCGCACAGCGGGGCGGCGTTTGCATGCCAGGGTTCTATCAAAGTCATCGGCGCCTGGCGACTGAAACCCGCATTGCCTTTCCCTGGGCGATCCGTCATCTTTTGCCGGCAAACATATGAAACTCACTTCCCCTGGAAACCCGGCTCTGGCGGCGGCCGCCGCGACCATCCTCCTCTCGCTGTCCGCGCCCGCCGCCGATCCGCTCCGCCTGCCTGTCGCCGCGGGTGCGTTCGCGCCGACGATGGAGTCGTTGACAAATTATCAATGTCCAGACTGGTTCCGGGACGCCAAGTTTGGCATCTGGGCGCACTGGGGGCCGCAGGCGGTGCCGATGGCGGGCGACTGGTATGCCAAGCACATCTACGCGCAGGGCAATCCCCAGTACCGCCATCACCTCGAGAACTACGGCCATCCCTCGACCAACGGCTACAAGGATATCATCCCTCTCTGGAAGGCCGAGAAATGGGATCCGGACCGCCTGATGGCGCTCTACAAGCGGGCGGGCGCGAAGTACTTCGTAAGCATGGGCTCGCACCACGACAACTTCTACCTCTGGAATTCGAAGCTGCACCGCTGGAACTCCGTCAACATGGGCCCCCGCCGCGATGTCGTGGGCGACTGGCAGCAGGCCGCGCGCAAACACGGCCTGCGCTTCGGCGTGTCCGAGCACCTGGGCGCCAGCTTCACCTGGTTCCAGGTCAGCCACCAAACCGACAAGACCGGCCCCCTGGCCGGCGTGCCCTACGACGGCGCCAACCCGCAATACCAGGACCTCTACCATTTCCCGGCCGCGCCCGGCGACACCGCCTGGTACAGCAAGGACCCCCGCTGGCAGCAGCAATGGTATGACCGCATCAAGGAACTCGTGGACAACTACCAGCCCGACCTGCTCTACACGGACGGCGGCGTGCCCTTCGGCAACGAGGTGGGGCGCAGCCTGATCGCCCATCTCTACAATCAGGACGCCGCCCGCCGCGGAGGCCGGCCGGAGGCGGTCTATACGTGCAAGCAAAAATCCGAGGGCCGCTGGATCGAGGACCTCGAGCGCGGCGTGATGGCCGGGGTCAACCCGCATCCGTGGCAGACCGACACCTCGATCGGCGACTGGTACTACAACAAGAACTGGAAATTCCGCCCGGTGAGCTGGACCATTCATATGCTCGCCGACATTGTCGCCAAGAACGGCAACCTGCTCCTGAACGTGGTGCAGCGGCCTGACGGCTCGCTGGACCCCGAGGTGGAATCGGCGCTCGAAGAATTGGCTCGCTGGATCGCCGTCCACGGCGAAGCCATTTACGGCACCCGGCCCTGGCTGGTCTATGGCGAGGGCGCCGTGCGCTACAAAGGCGGGCACTTCGGCGAGGACTTCAAGTATTCGGCCCGGGACATCCGGTTCACCACCCGGAACGGCGCGCTCTACGCCATGGCCCTGGGCTGGCCCGAGGACGGCCGCCTGCTGGTCCGTTCGCTGGCCGAACCGGCCGGCCGGATCGCCGCCGTGAGTCTGCTCGGCTACGACGGCGCAATCGAATGGAAGCAAACTGCCGAAGGCCTGGCGGTCACGCTGCCCTCCAAACAGATTTCGCCTCACTCGGCCGCGCTCAAGATCGTCGGCACAAACCTCAAGCCCGTCGAGATTCCGGTGGTCGTGCCCGTGGTCAAGCCCGACGCCAGCGGCCGCATCAAGCTCGGGCCGGACGACGCCGAGTTGCACGGCCAGCAAATCAAGCAGGAGAACCAGGGCGGCCAGCCCAACATCGGGTTCTGGGACAAAGCCGACGAGTGGGTCTCGTGGAAGATCCAATTCGACAAACCGGGCGCCTTCGAGGTCAGCGCCAGCGTGGCCGTTCTCGCCGACAATGCCGCCTTTGCGATCGAGATCGCCGGGCAGCGCCTCGAAGGCAAGCCCGCCCGGACGGGCGCCTGGGACCGCTTTCAGGACAACGCCCTTGGCCGGATCGAAATCAAACAAGCCGGCGAGGCGGTGCTGAGCCTGCGCGCCAAGGACGCCTCGAGCTGGAAAGCCATCAATCTTCGCTCCGTCTCGCTGAAGCGAGCCGATTCGTCGCTGAAGTAGAAGTGATCGCACCGACGCGACCTGAGAAGGCTGCCCTGGCGTCGCGGCTTCCAGCGGCTCTGGTGCTCTGCCTTCTGGCCGCGCACGGGGAATGGCGGGTCTGGGCGGCCGCATCGACCCCTTCGGCCGCCGAACGGGCGCAGCCTGCTCCTGCCAGTCGCCGGCCCGGCTCGCTCGTGTTCGTCTGCTCCGCCGACAACGATCTCTTCCGGGTCGCCTTGGAGAACGGGATGCCGGGGCGGCGATTCGACGCGCCCGAAGCCGCCCTAGAATCGGCTCTGCCGGGCGATGGCCTGTTGGTTCTGGCCGACCATTACCCGGGCAACCTTGTCGCGCTTACGCCCGAGTGCTTCGCAGCGGCAGGCCGCAAGCGGCTGCGGCTCTATGTCGAGTTCCCCGCATGGCTGCCGGGGGCGTTCGTGGAAAGGCCGCGCACTGTCGTCTGGGAGCGCGCGGCAGTCGCCTCGGACTTCTTCGGGCCGGACCTCCCGCGGCTGCGGATTCTCTCGCCCCAGAACTGCGTCTTCCTGCCGGTGAGCGCCGTGAAGTCACACCTGGTTCTGGGCCGGGTGGCCGGCTATGACACCGCCCCCTTCGGGTTGCCAGCGCAGACCTTTCCGCTGGTCTTCGAACTCCCCGCCACCACCAGCAACGGCCCCGTCCTCGCCGCCTCCACCCAGCTCAGCCGGATGGTGTCCGCCCGGTTCTCCCCCGCCGCCTCCTGGCAATGCGTGTGGCGGACGATCCTGGGCTGGCTCGTCGCCGGAGCCCCGCCGGATTTGAAATGGACGCCCACCGTCCGACCCACCTGGGGCCGCGAGGCGCCCTTGCCACCCGACGTTGAAAGGCTGGCCTTCGAGCGCGGCGTGGATTGGTTTGTGAAGTCGAGGCTGCTGCTCCACTCCTCCCGGACCAGCCTGGTGGCGCAGGCGGCCGTCGGCAGCGGCCTGGCACCCCCGCCTCCCCTGGACGCTCCAGCAGGCGACGGCTCGCTTGGAATCCTGGAAGGCTATGCCTCCCGCGCCCAACCGGATGGCGCCCAGCTTCAGTCCGTGGCCATTCGCGGCGACTGCAACGGCGAGTCCGCCATGGCGCTGGCCTTCGGCGGCCGCAACGCCGCCCGCCCCGGCTATTCCGACATCGCAGGGCGCGTGTTGGATTTCTACTACTTCCATTCCTCCGCCAGGAAAGGGGAACGCGGCGATCCCCGCCACGGCGCCTGCGGTCTCACCGCCTGGGGCGTCGGCACGCCCGCCTGGCACGTCGCCAATTATGGCGATGACAACGCCCGGCTCCTGCTCGGGACCCTGGCGGCAGCCTCGCTTTTGAACGAGGAACGGTGGGACGAAGCCGTGCTTCAGTGCCTGCTGGCGAACCTTCGCACCACGGGCAAGCTCGGGTTTCGCGGCGACCGGATCGACGTTCCCGAACTCGGCCGCAACGGCTGGGAACACTACTTCCGCCGCCGCATCGTCAGCTACGCGCCCCACTACGAGAGCTATCTCTGGGCCTGCTATCTGTGGGCCTGGCACAAGACCGGCTTCGAGGTGTTCCGCGACCGCGCCCAAACCGCCATCCGCATGACCATGAGCGCCTATCCGGAGCGCTGGCGCTGGACCAACGGCCTGCAGCAGGAGCGCGCCCGCATGCTGCTTTGCCTCGCCTGGCTCGTTCGCCTTGAGGACACGCCCGAGCACCGCGCGTGGCTGCGGCGCATCGCCGGGGATTTGCTCGCCCGGCAGGACGCCAGCGGCGCGATCCGCGAGGAGATTGGCGCGCTGAGCCAGGGCCAGATGCAGCCCCCGCAATCCAACGAGGCCTATGGTTCCGGAGAATCGCCGCTGCTGCAGCAGAACGGCGATCCGGTTTGCGACCTGCTCTACACCTGCAATTTCGCGTTCCTGGGGCTCCACGAGGCCGCCGCCGCCACCGGCGATCCATTCTATGCCAGCGCCGGGGACCGGTTGGCCCGCTTCCTGTGCCGCGTCCAGGTCCGCTCCGAGCGCCACCCCGAGCTCGACGGCGCCTGGTTCCGCGCCTTCGACTTCCGCCTCTGGGATTACTGGGCCAGCAACGCCGACGCCGGCTGGGGCGCCTGGTCCATCGAATCCGGCTGGACCCAGGGCTGGATCACGTCCGTGCTGGCCATGCGCCAGTCGCGGACCTCGCTTTGGGACCTCACCGCGCACAGCCGGATTGCGCGACATTTCGAGAGACTGCGACCGCAGATGATCCCGAATGCCGCCCTGTCGCCGCGGCCAGCCGAGCGGGCCCGCCACGCCGCCGTCGGCAAGAGCGTCACGCTCCAAACCCGGTTCTCGGACAGCTATCCAGGCGCCGGCGCCGCCAGCCTCACGGACGGCGTGCTCGATCGGACCCACTACCTCGACGACGCCTGGCTGGGGTTCCACCAGGACGACCTGGTGGCGACCATCGACCTTGGCGAACCGGTCGAACTCACCGAACTCAGCGGGAGTTTTCTCCAGGACGTTCCCCTGGGGATCTTTCTGCCTCGGCGGGTCGAGTTCCTGGCCGGCGACGATCCGGCGCGCCTTCTGTCCCTGGGCGCGGCCCTGCCCATGGCGTCCGAAAAGCAATCCGGACCTCTCAAGGAGCGGTTCACGCTCCGAAACCCGGGCCGGCGCGCCCGCTACATCGGGGTGCGCGCCGAGAACATCCGCACAATCCCGTCCTGGCACGAAGCCCGTGGCCAGAAGGCCTGGCTCTTCGTCGAGGAACTCCTGGTCAATCCCGATCCCTTGTCCCCGGCCACACTTCCAGACTCGAAACCGTGATATGAAACAACACACTCTGCATCGTCTTGTCGGCTTGGTCAGTGCGGCCCTCCTCGCCGGTTTTGCCGGGGGAGGGTCGGTTCAGGGTCCGGCCTGCTCCGCCTGGGCAGCCGATCCGGGGCCCGACAGCTTCATCGGTCTTCAGCCGGGCCTGGGCAGCCTGCCCCTCCTCGGCCGCGGACGCACCCGGTCGATCTCGGCCGAGAACCCAACCGGCGAGAAGGGTAAAGGCGGCATGGCCATCCCCAACCCTGCCGAGCCCAAGCCGGCGGCCAGCGCCCGCGCGGCGGACAATCTCGGCCAGGGATGGAAGGTGCGCCCCTTTATCCGGCTCAACGCCGGCGAGACGGCGACGCTGATGGACGTCGCAGGCTCGGGCGTCATCCAGCACATCTGGATGGTCGAGGGGCTGAACCGCGGACTGGTCCTTCGCTTCTTCTGGGACGGAGAGGCCACGCCTTCGGTCGAGGCCCCGGCGCCCGACTTTTTCGCGGTCGGTCACGGACGCTTCGCGCCGGTGAATTCACTGGCGGTCGTCGTCAATCCGGCCAACGCCTTGAATTGCTTTTGGCCGATGCCATTTCGGACCCGCGCCCGGATCACGCTCTCCAACGAAACCGCGCGCGATGTCGAGCTGGTGGCGTACCAGATCGATTACGTGGAAACCGAGGTTCCCGCCGCCGCCGGGACCTTTCATGCGCAATATCGCCGCGCCTCGACCCGCGACACAAACCCCTATGTCCTCCTGGATGGCGTCCAGGGGCGCGGCCGCTACGTGGGCACGTTTCTGGCCTGGACCCAGATGGAGAAGGGGTGGTTTGGCGAGGGCGAGATCAAGTTCTACCTGGATGGGGACGCGGCGTTCCCGACGATCTGCGGCACCGGCACGGAAGATTACTTCCTGGGCAGTTACGGATTTCCCCGACCTTATACGACGGCTTACTCCGGCACGGTCCTGCCCGCTTCGGAAAACGCCGATCCCCCCAATTTCTGGAGCCTGTATCGCTGGCACATCCAGGATCCGGTCAATTTCGAACAGGACCTCCGGGTCACCCTCCAGGCCCTGGGCTGGGGATCGGACGGCAAGTACAAGAAGCTGTCGGACGACATCGCCTCGGTGGCTTATTGGTACCAGGCGGAGCCGCACGCGCCGTTTCCCAAGCTACCCGCGCTCGCCGACCGCATTCGCGATGCCAGGAAATCCCCGGCGAGACTTCCTGGCGCCCACGAGTGCGAATCGCTGGCCGTTGTCAGCCTCACGCCGGGAATCGTGACCGAGGCCCAGGACGTGAGCGGTCTCGGCGGCGGATGGAGCGGCGGCGCGCAGCTCTTTGTCCGCGCCCAAAAGACGGGAGACTTTGTCGAAGTGGCGATCCCGGCGGCGGAGCCGGGCGCCAGGAAGGTGGCGCTCCATGCCACCCGGGCCCCGGATTACGGAACGCTCCGCTTCACAGTCAATGGAACGACCGTCGCCCCGGTCTTTGACGGTTACGCGGAGAAGCCGGCCCCCTCGGGACCGATCCCTCTCGGCCTCCATGAACCGAAAGACGGCCGGTTCATCCTTCGGGCCGAGGTCATCGGCGCCAACGCCGCCGCGACCGGGGCCAGGCATTTCTTCGGCTTGGACGCCGTTGTTCTCCAGAAACCGTAGAGCCGCGCGAGCCCGGGCCGTCGAGAACGCGCAAGACGAGCCTGCCCCGGCAAAACCGAAACTCGAACCACCGGAGCCCACAGCCAAACCGCTCGATTCCTCGTCGTCGGGAATCGGCAGCTCGCCTTTCGCCCTGGGCAATCCCGGTTGGACACACCTCCCTGCTTTTCGGGCGCCTTTTGGCTTGAGTGAACTCGTCAAACTGAATCACTTTATCCCCATGAATCCAAATCTCCTGTCCCTCTTGGTCACACCGGGTCTGCTGATCGCCTCCTGCGCCGCCGCCCCAGCGGCGGAAACGACTGCCGCGCGTTGGCAGGTGGGCACGCCCATCGTCACGTATTGGTGCGGGCCGACGGTCGATGACCGGGTGGCGCGGCAGATGATCGAGGGCGGCTTCAACCTGGTCTGGTGCGGCGAGGGCCAGCTCGATCTGGCTCACCGGCACGGCCTGCGCGCCATGCTCACGGACGGACTGCTTTCGCCCGCTTCGCTGGACAATGCCGAGCAACGCCAGAAGCTCGAGGCCCTCATCGAGCGCGTGCGCCAGCGGCCCGCTCTTTACGCCTACTACATCATCGACGAGCCCGCCGCCGGCCAGTTTGCCGCGCTGGGACGGCTGGTAAGCTTCCTGCGCGAGCGGGACCCGGCGCGCCTGGCCTACATCAACCTCTTTCCCACCTACGCCAACAACCAGCAGCTCGGGACCCAGGGCGACACCGTGACCGCCTACCGCGAGCACCTCCGCCAGTATGTCAGCGTGGTCAAGCCGGCCCTCATCAGCTACGACCACTACCAATTCCGGTTGAAGGATGACAGCAAGGAATACTTCCTGAATCTTGCCATGATCCGCCGCGCGGCGCAGGAGGCCGGGACGCCGTTCCTGAACATCGTGCAGGCATGCACCTGGGCGCCGGACACCATGCGCGTGCCCAACACGAACGAGCTGCGCTACCTCGTCCACACCACCCTGGCCTACGGCGCGCAGGGCATCAGCTATTACGTCTATGCCTGCGCTAACCACCATGGCAGCCTGGTTGGCCTGGACGGGAACCCGGGGCCGCTCTTTCACGCCCTCAGGTCCTACAACCCGGAGTTCGTTGCCGTGGCCGGCCAGCTTCAGCCCTTGCGCTCGCTGGGCGTCTATCACACCGCGCTCAAGGAAGCGGGCTGCGAAGCCTTGCCCCCGGACAGCCCCTTCCGGCCGATTCCGTCGAAATCGTCCCTGACCGCGCGCGGCTTTTTGCTCGGGCTCTTCGGCTCGCAAGCCACGCCCAGCCACGCCTACGTGGTCAATCTGGACTACCGGTCGGAGGCAACAGTCAGCCTGGCAGGGCCGGACCGCCTGGAGGTATTCAACGCCGCGAACGGGCAATGGGCGGCGACGAGCGCTGCTCAAGCCGAACTGAAGCTGGCGCCCGGCGGCGGCAGGCTGGTTCGGGTGGTCTCGCCTGCGAAGTAGCCGGCCGGCGCAGAACCGGCGACTCGATTCACTTCGGGTGCCCCTCGCAGCCGCCGCAGGCGGCGCGGCGGGCGGCCAGTTTTTCGGCCAGCGCCAGCGACGTCGGGCTGGTGGAGAGCCCTCCCAACGCGGTGCAGCGCAGTTCGCGGGGCATTTGCGCTCCCACCGCCCGCGCGCTCTCGATCACCTCGTCGAGCGGGACCACCGCATCGAAGTCCGCCAGGGCCATGTTGGCGCAGGCCAGCGCATTGCTGGCCGCCATCACATTCTTGCCCAGGCACGGGACCTCGACGCGGTTGGCGACCGGGTCGCAAATCAGTCCGAGCATTGCCTGGAAGGCCATCGAGGCGGCCGCCACCGCTTGTGGGAGCGTTCCGTCCGCCAAGGTGACCAGCGCGGCTGCGGCCATGCTCGAGGCGGCGCCGCCTTCGGCCTGGCATCCGCCCACCTCCGCCGCAAAGGTCCAGCGCGCCGCAATGAACACGCCGATCAGGCCGGCGGCCAGCAGCGCCTTGGCCATGGCCTCCTCGGGCAACTCCAGGTCTTCCGCCACTGCGATCGCCACGCCCGGCAGCGCCGCGCACGCTCCCGCGGTGGGCGCCGCCACGATCACTCCCATCGAGCTCTTCACCTCCATCAGCGCCGTGACGTAAAGAATGGCGCGGTTCAGGGCGCCGCCGTCGAGCAGGCCCCCCGCCCGCATCCGTTTTTGGAACCGACCGCTTTGGTGGCCGAGAATCCGGTCCTCGTAGCTCGTGCCTTGGATCCCTTGCCGAATGGAATGCCGCAGGATGCGGACAATCTCCGTCATCCGGGCCAGCACTTCCGCCTCCGTCAACCCCCCGCGGGCCATTTCGTATTCCGCCGCCCACTTCCACAGCGGCAGGTTGCGCCCCGCGTCCAGGCGCAGCATCTCTTCGCAGGTGGCGAAGAGCGCCTTCATGCCGGGATGGGAACGAACCGGCAGCACCGGGGCCAGCCGTTTCACCTCGCGGACGCCAAACCCCGCGCCCAGTTCGCTCAGAAGCGCGTCGCTGGGGAATTCGCCCGCTTTGACCTCGACCATCTGACTCCCGTCCCCGTTGTGCACCAGGATGGCGTCCACACGCCCGACTGCGGCCAATCGTTGTGCCAGGGCTGCGGCATCGCCGTCGCACCAGATCAGGGTCTCGTGGCAATCCCCGGACATCGAGACCGCGAAGTCATCAATCCGGGTTACCTCCATCATGCCCCCGCCCGTGGAGATGGCGCGCAGCGTGTGGCGCTCCCGCGCATTAGCCAGCGTCAGGCGGTAGGTGTTGGGATGCTCATCCCCGGCATCCACGATTTCGATCCGGACCCGCGCGCCGACGGCGCGAATCGCCTGCGGCGCCGTTGGCAGCCGCTCGTCCACCGCTTCCCAGCCGAGCAGACCGCCGAACAACCCCATGTCCGATCCCTGGCTTTCGTGCGTGGTGGGCAGCGAGCCCCCGCGGTCGAACTCGACGAGGATGTCGCCGATCTCGCCTCCCATGAGATCGCGCGCCATTCGCCCGATGCGCAAGGCGGCCGCGCAATGCGAACTGGACGGCCCCCGCATCACCGGGCCGATGACATCGTTGAAAATGCTCACCAACATGGCTGATTCCTTCACGGCCTCTCGACCACCGGCGCGCTGGCCACACGCGGCCGGATCGGCAGGCGCTCGATGCCGGGAAAATCGGGGTCGCCCAGCGCTCGCAGCTCTTCCTCGCCCATGAACGGGCAGCAGGCGTCCACCCACGCGATCAACCGATGGAGTTCGGCCGGCGGCACGCGCACTTCGTAGTGTTTGCCGCTGGCGGCGAGGTCGATCAGGCGGCTGCTGCGGGACAGATACTGCATGGGGCGGAGCGTCACCAGGGCCTGCGGGTCGTTTTGATCGTAGATTTCCACCGGGATCGCCCCGGCGATGCCGTAGCCCGGCTTGCCCGGCCGCACGGGGTTGCCCCACCCGGCCGGGCCGACCAGGGTCAGGTAGGGTTCCTTGAACACGCTGTGCCCGGGCCGCAGCGCCAGGTTGGGCTCGGACGATGCCTTGTCGCCACGGTGGCACCTGACGCAGTGACGGTCGAGGACCGGTTGGGCGAAACGCTCGTAGCTGATGCTCTCGTCGCCCCAGGGGGGCGGGGTCAGCTCTGCGGGGGGCCGCCGCAGGGCCAGGGCTTGCGAGGAAGACGGGGCCGTGCTGTGCATTTCATGGCACCCGGTGCAGCCGCGGGTTTCGCCGGGCATCACTCCCGTGAAGCTGCGCATGATCTGCAGGCAGCGCCGGTCGGCATCCAGGAGCTGGAAATACACCGCCCGGCCGGCGGGGACCTTGAAATGAACCGAGCCGTCGGCCTCGACCGGCGTCTCCGAGAGGATGCGCTTGACGCCTTCCTCCTGAACGATCGAAACCGGGGGGCCGCTGTTGCGGTAGGTCTTGTTCCAGGTCGAGTAGGTCTTGTAGTCGAGCTGCAGCACGCGCAGGTACTTGACCCTCTCTCGCGTCACGCCGGGCACGCCCTGACTGACATCGGCGCTGAAGAAGATGCCCGGCTCGACCGGTTTGCGGTCCCGGCCCGTCCCGGGCCAGGCCACGCGGTTGGGCTGGACGGGCGGCGCCCGGCGCGGTTTGACGGGCATGGCATGCCAGATGTTATGCCGGCCTTCGTAAACCAGGTCCCGGTTGCCGTGCACGTCCATGAGGTAAAGCCGGAACTTGTTGTCTTCGCCCCGGGCCGAAACCAGGAAGTCTTCCCCGGTGAGGGGATAGGGGGTCTTGTAGCCGGTGAATCGCCCCGAAGCATGGTAGTCCGGGGCCTCGGGAGTGTCCTGCGGCGGCAGGGTCACTTCCGGCCAGCGCAGGTCCGCGGTGACCTTGGTCAGCCCGTGCGGATAATCCCGGCCCTGGTCGGGATCGACGATCCCGATCGAGCCCGACCACCAGTCGTGGTGACCCACGCCCGAGAACATCACGCGTCGGCTGCCCGGGATCGGCCGCGGCTCGGAGAGATGATCCGGCCACACCGATTGGTTGCCCCAGAAATGCGCCGTGCCCGTGCCGTCCTGGCCGGTCGTCCAGAGTTTCTGGAGGCGCCAGAGCGGTTTGTCCGAATACTCCCAGCGCGAGTAGATCACCCGGCCGTCCTCCAGCAGCGCCGGCACGAAATCCGGCTCCCCGTTGTGACTGATCAAATAGACGTTGCGCCCGTCCGCGTCGCAGCGCGCCAGGATGGTGGAGTAGATGAAGGGCCCGCAGCGCACGTAGCTGTTGCCGCGAGTCGTGGTGAAGAGGAGATGCCCGTCGGGCAGATAGAGCGGGTCCAGGTCGTCGTATTCGCTGTCCGTGAGCTGCTTCAGGCCGCTGCCGTCGAAATCGATCTCGTAGAGGTGAAAGCTCTTGTCGTCGGCGGGCTTGAAACAGAACAGCACCCGGCGCGCGTCGAACGACAGATCGGGCCGCCAGAAACTGCCCGGTTTCCCGGGGGCCAGGATGCGCAGCCGGCTGCCCGGGTGCAGCCCCTCCAGCACCGCCAACTGCCCGCCCGCCACGGCCATGATCCCCATGCGGTGGATGGCCTCGTGCAGCGATTCCGGCCCCTGCGGCAGCGGTTGATCGATCAGCAGGAGCTGGCTGAAATCCAGCGCGGGGTTCTTGAACTGGATGCTCCGCTTGACACGCCTCACCGCGTAGTAGGCCTCCTTGATCGCCGGATCGACGCCCGCGTAGAACGCCGCCGGGCTTTCCTGAACGTCCTGCGCTCTGAAGCCGGCAATCCTCCGCCATGGACCGCCGCCATAAGGCGCGGTCACCAACGCCGCTGTCCACGAGGAATCGTCAAAACCGGCCTGGTCCCACCGCGGCGCCGGCGCTTTCGACGAGCGCCATGCCCCATCCGAGACGATGGCGGTTTGTCCCCCGTTGGTCGCGGTCAGGACCAGTCGCGCGATCAGCCCGGCGGGGTTCTTTCCCGAAAAGGGCCGGTTCTCGGCCCGGATGGCCAGAACGTTCGTTCCCGGTCGGAGCAGGCCCGTCACGTCAAACACAGCCGTGCGTTCCCAGGTTCCATGCGCGCCCACTCGCTGGCCGTTCAGAAACGCCTCGCACGCGTCGTCCGCCGCCACCCGCAGTTCCGCCGCGAGAAACTCCTTCGGGACATCGAAGCCTCGCCGGAAGAACCGCGCCTCCGCCGGAGCGTCCTCGGTGGGGACTCCCTCGGCATGCCAGATCCAGTGGGGCAGCACCTCGGCGTTCCCGATTGACGCGACCGGAGGAGAAGAGTTGGAGAGCGCTGCGAGGTGCTTTTGCAGCCCGGCCAATTCGGTCAACTCACCCGCAAAATCCAACCCGGGCCGGTTCGCAGTGAGACGGCGCGCCAACTCACGAGCCCAGCCGATCTCCCTGGCGGCGCGCTGCAGCAGCGGCTCGTTCATCGCCTGGAACAGCCAATCGCGCTCCAGGGCCTGCCGGGCCTCGATCGGGGTCAGGGTTCTCGCATCGAGTGCCTGCGCGCACTGCGGGGCGCCGCTCACCAGGCTCCAACCCAGAATTCCGCAAGTCAGCAGGCTTGCCATCGATTCTCGTCGCCCCAGGCGCATGCCGGCAGATTGGAGCGGAACCCCTCCCCGGCGCAAGTCCGAACGTGGCTCCGCACCTAACGTCCCTGGGAGGGAGGGCGTCCCTGGCCTCGTGAGAGGACGAGGTCTGTCTCATCGGCGTGGGAACTCGAACTCCCTAATCTCACGCGAAGACGCCAAGACGCGAAGCAAGACAAGGAGAGCCCAGAAATGGAACCGCAGAAGCGAAGCAAAACGAAGGTCTCTATCGACGTCGTGCTCCCAGGACGCACACAACTCCGTCGTATGCTCTTCCCGGCCCCGGCTCAGCCCATCCGCGGCATCGCTCTTGGCGTCTTCGCGTCTTCGCGTGAGTCTGTTCTTCTTCTCCGCGTTTTCTCGTTTTTCGTGTGTTCCGCAGTCCCACAACTGTCCTGGCATCGCAACAGCCTGGTTTCCGTTGACCTGTTTTCCGCTTGTCAAAGTTCACTTGGTTTGAGCTAGTTATGGCTGTGACACCTGTTGAACACTTCATGACACCTCATACGATTATGCGCAGCGTTGCCTCCGCGAGAGTCCATTTCTTCCTTCGCTTATGCTGGAGCATGGCTCCTGTCTTGGGACTTGCGTGGGCGGCGCCCTTGCGCGCCGCTGACATTGTCTGGACCAACACGGCTGGCGGCAACTGGGGGGTGGCTGCCAACTGGCAACCCAACGCGATTCCGGGCCCTTCGGACAGTGTCTGGATCACCAACAACGGCACTTACACCAACACCCTGAACGTGACCAGCACGGTGGCAACTCTGACTTTGGGCGGCGCCAGCGGGGTGCAAATCCTGCATCTACAGGGGCCAAACAAACTGACCTTGACCGGCGCCGGGCTCGGGAAGACGACCAACGGCATCTTCCGACTGGCCGGCCGGTTGGACCTCCCAGGCAGCCTGGTTCTCAACGGCCCGCTGGTTTGGCGCGAAGGCGGCGGCATCTTCGGCAGCGGGTCGGTCCGGCTCAACGGCGTCTCCAGCATCGAGGCGCTCAGCAACATCCGCCTCAGCGGCTGCACGCTGGTGAACGCAGGCGTGCTGAACTGGAGCGGCGGCTTTCTCAACACGACGAACGGGACCGTCATCAGCAACGCGCCGGCCGCCGTCATCGATATTCGAGGCGATGTGGACACCAAGGCGGATCAGGGCGACTACCCGGGCCTGTTCCTCAACGCGGGTCTGCTCCGAAAAAGCGTCGGAACCGCGCCTGAATCCACCCGCATTCGGGAAACCTTCCACAACAGCGGCGTGGTGGAATTGCTGGCCGGACAGTTGTTCCTGGACGCCGGAAGCAGCAGCAGCGGCAGCAATTGGGTTGGGGCCGGCGCCACCCTCGGATTCATGGGGGGGACCAATCGGCTGGGCGCATCCTCGGCCGTGGCCGGCCCGGGCAATGTCCAGTTCGAATCGGGCTATACCGACATCGGCGGCCGCTACGCCGTCACCGGCACGAACACGGTGGGCTGGTACGGCTCGAACGTGTTCCGCCGGCCCGGCCTGACTCTGAACGCGCTCAAGGTCGCCGGCGTCAACGCCATGGCGGATTTCCTGACCGGCGAGAACGTCAGTCTCCAGCGCCTCGAACTGGCGAACGGCATGGTGGGGGGAACCGATGACCTGACCATTACCACCAACGCGCTCCTGTGGAATGGCGGCGGATTTCAAGGCTCCGGACGCGTCTCCTGCCACGCGGGAATCGTCATGAACGGGATTAGCGGCATGGACCTGCTCGGCCGGACGGTCGTCAACCATGGGCTCTTTGCCTGGAACGACGGAATGCTCACCACCGGTTTGGGATCGGTTCTCTCCAACGCGCCGGGCGGGACGGTGCTGATCGCGGACGCGGTTGGAGGCACCCTCGCCGGCCCCGCGCCTCGGGGGACCATCGTCAACGCCGGCTGGATGCAGAAGATCGGCACGAACACGCACCTGACTTACTTCTCGGATAATTTCCTCAACCAGGGCACACTCGAAGTGGAGGGCGGCTGGTTCCGGTGCTGGCAGACTTTCACGAACGCGGCCGGTCTGACGCGCCTCTTCGCCGGCAGCATCTTTGAACTGCGGGCCGGCGGCCTCGTCGCGGGGGGCGTGCTGGAAGGGGACGGCCTGGTGGTGGGGGCTGTGACGAACAGCGCGGTGGTCAGCCCGGGCCGCCCGTTGGGCCGGCTCACCATCGACGGCAATTACATCCAGACGGCGGCGGGAACTCTGGCGATCGATTTGGGCGGGGTCGCCACCAACCTCTACGACCGGCTTCAGATCACCAATACGAGCCGTTCGGCCACCCTGGCTGGCACGGTCCGCGCCACCCTGGTTGACGACTTCATGCCGGTGTCCAACGACGTGTTCACCGTGTTGACAGTCGCCCCCGGAACACGCTCGGGGACCTTCTCCTCCCTCGCCCACCGCAGCTTCCTGGCCATGACTGCCGAATACACCGCCACCAACGCCTCCCTCCGGGTGACCAATGTCGCGCCGGCCCCGATGCTGAGAGCCCCGGCGATGGCCTGGGGCGGGGCCACCACGGATATCGGCGGCAACACCATCTGGAGGCTCTACCCGAAGCTGACCTGGCCCGCCATGGCCGGCACGCAGTACCGCCTGCTCCACACGACCAACGTGGCTTCGACCAACTGGAGCGTCTGGCCCGCCGACTCGGGACCGCCCCTCCATCTGCCCGAGTACATCACCGCCACCGGCTCTGTCATGACGGTCGAGGGGCCCGCTATCGGTCTGCGCATTCGGCCGCCTCTCTCCCTGGAATTCACCACCACGATCGAGCCCGCCCACTTCTATCGCCTGGAGTTCGGACCCTAGACCGAATTCCTCAGGGAAAAATTCCGGTGGATGCAAGACCGTCCTCCAAGACTCTGAGTCTTGCCGGGGGGCGTCGATCGACCTCCGGCGACTGACCTACAGGGCGCAGTTCTCTTCAACCAGAGTCACAAGAAACGCGCCGCCCAGGCCGCCCAGGCCCATCAGCACCAACGGGAGGGTGGCGCCGATTTCGATCGGCCCTCCGCAGACGACCGCAAAAAGGACGACCGCCGAGTAGGAATAGGCGAGCGTCTGGCGGGCCGCCTCGACTCGTTGACGCCGCGCCAGCAGCCCCGCGCCCAGAATGGGCAGGGCGCTGAGGACGAGAATGTGTCCCAGGCCCACGCAGAGACCCCACCACTCGGGGAGGGGGCCCACATACCGCCGCACCGGCTTCGACACCGCGTCCAGGAACACCAGGTTGCCCAGGCCCAGCGCCAGTGCGGCGATGAGCCCCAGGACAAACCCGGTCATCCGCCGGGGAAAATCGTCCGGCTTTCTGCCCGTGGCGCGGGACCGCGCAGAACATGCGCCAGCGCCCTTCTCCCCGCCCCGTTCACCCGATGCGTCGAAGGTTATCCGTCCCTGATGCGAGCCGGTGGTCATGCCTCAATGCTCCGTCTTGTTCATCGGCAGAAACTGCGCAGTTCCATAGTCCCCGCATCGATGCGGACCCGCTGTTCCTTGCCGAGATGGATTCTGCAGAGGGCTGTCCGGCCTGCGGGAGGATTACAGCGCGAAGATCCGTTCCATGCGCCGCGCCAGGTCGCGCGCCGTTTCCACGTCCGCGGCCTGGCTGCCGGGCTGCTCGGAAGTCGCCCAACCGCTATAGCCGGCGTTATCCAGGGCCTGCATCACCGCGGGCCAGTTGGTATCGCCGTCGAGCAATTTCACCGGGGCGCTCTTCGGGGCGGCTGGGTCAGCGGGTTTCGCGCGGTAGTCCTTGATGTGCACGCGGAAGAGCCGTTTGCCCAGCGCCTGAATCCAGCGTTCGGCGGGCCCGACGCGGCCAGCATTGCCGATGTCGAAATACCAGCCCACCCACTCGCTGCGGATGGCATCGACGTATTCGACCGCTTGCGCGGGGGACATGATGAAATTGTTGCCGACATTCTCGATGGCGATCCGCACGCCGGTCTCCTGCGCGACGGGAATCGCCTTCCGGATTCCGTCGATGGAGCGGTCGAAACACTCCTGGTAGGTCACGCCGTTGCGGGCGACGCCCGGCACGAGCAGCACGCAGTCGGCGCCGTAAGCGCGCGCGTCGCGCAGACTGAGCAGGAGCCCCTCCAGGCCGGCTTTGCGCGTGGCTTCATCCGGGCCCGACAGGGGCTTTTCCCAGTGGGTGTGGCAGCAAACGCTGGCCGCTTGCAGGCCGGTGGCCTTGAAAGCGGCCAGCACTTCCTCGCGGTTCATGCCGCCCAGCGGCTCCACCCCCTCGAACCCCGCTTCCTTCATGGCGCGGAATTTCTCGAGCACGGAGCCCTTCATGCCTATGGTCGAATACATGATGGCCTTGCGGAGGCGGCGGGGCGGCGCGGCCAGGGCGCGCGGGAGGAGAGCGGCCGCGGCGGCGGCCCCGGCGGTGACTTTCAGAAAGGAACGTCGGTTCATGGTTTGCATGGGTTTCAGGCACTGGTTCGTTGGACGGCATCTCCGCCGCGAGAGGGGCCTCGTGGCGCCTAGGCCTTCAGGATCCCCTCCCAGCCTTTGCGATACCCGGGTCGCCGGATGAAGGGATCGGCGGCCGGCGCGTTGGCGGCGCGCATCGCCCGATAATCCCACTCGATCTTCTTTCCCGTGCGGTAGGCCACATTGCCCAGGTGGTTCGTCTCGGTCGTCCAGCCGGAATACTGGAAGTTGGACCCCGGCGCGGGCCCGTTGCCCTTGGCGCAGTTGACCCACTCGACCCAGTGGCCGGGGGAGCGGGGCAGCGTGGGCGGCGGGGGCTGGAAATCCTTGAAGCGCTCTTCGGGCAGGAGCTTCCCGTTGCCGAGCAACAGGCCTTTGTCGCCGATGAACACGCACGAGCGCCGGCCCCACGACTCCACCCAGCCCGGGGGTTTGCTGTCTCCCTGGTGCCAGACCAGCTTGAGCGCCGGCTGCGCGCCGACGGCGGCGAACTGGAACGTGGCCCGCAGGGTTGCCGGCGCCAGTTCCGAGTGCGCCACCGGCACGTTGGGCGAGACAGCCTCCACGGTGAGCGGGGCCAGCGCGCGCCCGCCCTGGCCGTCCGGCCGCCAGAGATCCAGCACGGTGAACGGCACATCGTTGTCGTGGCTGCCCAGGTCGCTCATCGTGCCGTTGCCGAAATCCCACCACCGATACCACCGCGGCCCGGGAAAATAGGTGGCGTGATACGGCCGTTCCGGCGCGGGGCCCAGCCACAGGTCCCAATCGAGCGTGGACGGAACGGGCATCGCCTCCTTGAACCGCTCGACGATCGGGATGCCGTTGTAGAATCCGTGCGGTTTGTCGAATTTCTCCGCCGACGCGCCATCCTGCAGCCCCCAGGCGCGGTCGGCCCACACATGGACTTCCCGCACCGGGCCGACGACGCCCGTGTCCAGAATTTCCCTGATGGCGCGCCGCGCCGCCGAGGCGTGCCCCTGGTTGCCCATCTGCGTGGACAGCTTCGGATGCCTGGCGGCGGTTTCGCGGAGGATGCGCGTCTCCCAGATATTGTAGGCGAGGGGCTTCTCGCAATAGACGTGCTTGCCATGGGTCAAGGCCAGGTACGCGGCAAACGCGTGGGTCTGCTCGGCGGTGGACACCACCACGGCATCGAAGTCGTTTGGCCGGTCGAAGACGCGCCGGAGGTCCGTGCAAGTCCTGGCTTTCGGGTAACGCTGCGACGCGGAATCGAGCGCCCGCCGGTCCACGTCGCACAGCACGGTCACATTCTCGTCCGGATGCGGCCCCTGTGGGCCGTCCGCATCGGAGCGCGCCTTCCGGCCAGCCGACGCCGGGCGGCCCGGAACGACGGTAAGTTCCGCCAGGTTGGCGTTGCCGCGGCCGCCGCAGGCGATGAACGCCAGGTC
Source organism: Verrucomicrobiota bacterium (assembly GCA_022711695.1). Lineage (GTDB taxonomy): Bacteria > Verrucomicrobiota > Verrucomicrobiia > Limisphaerales > JACRJZ01 > JACRJZ01. The sequence goes on from JAKLEJ010000009.1 coordinate 18,555, forward strand.
GAGTTTGTTGTTCAGGTTCTGGCCGCGCAGGAACCCGGGCGCGCCGGCGATGACGGCGGCCGTCGCCAGGGTTCTGCCAACAAAAGCGCGCCGCGTCATCGGGTTCTGCGGGGTCGGCTTCGCAGAGGGTCTCATATGGTGTGTCATCAACGGATACCCGCTTTTCCAACAGGAGTCCAACTGGATTTGCGGGGAGCGGCTGGAATCGGCGGCTGAAACGGAATTCCGAGAAAGGGTGGCGGACGGTTTGGGTTGCGCGGCTGCGGATGGTGGGCACGACAGGGATCGAACCTGCAAGGATTGCTCCAAAGGATCCTAAGTCCTTCGCGTCTGCCAATTCCGCCACGTGCCCGCCACGCGGGGCGACCGGCTTCCTACCACGCGCCGCCCGCGAAAGAAACCAAATTCACCATCGGCCCCGGGTGCGTTTGCGCGGCCGGCGGGCCAACAGCCCGCTGAAGAGCCGCGCCGCCGCCGGTTCGCCGGCGTTGCGTCCCCGCTGGGCCCGGTTATGCTCCAGCCCCAATATGGCTTACGTTCACGGCTATTCTCCGCGCGAGACGCGGCGGCTCTACGAGCAGGCCGAAATCCTCGAGGAAATCCTGCATTCGGGCACGACATTCCCGGCCGGGGCCCGGGTCCTCGAGGCCGGCTGCGGCGTCGGCGCCCAAACCCGGCTTCTGCTCCGGCGCAGCCCGAAGACGCGGTTCACCTGCATCGACATTTCCGCGAAGTCGCTGGCCACGGCCCGGCGGCTCAAGAAACAGCCCGGCTTCGGCAGGGTCGCCTTCCGCCGCGAAGACCTCGGCCGGCTCAGCTTCGCGGACGAAAGCTTTGACCATGTGTTTGTGTGCTTCGTGCTGGAACACCTGGACAATCCCGTGGCGGCGCTGAGGGAGCTGCGGCGCGTCCTCAAGCGAGGAGGGACCCTCGCGGCGATCGAAGGCGATCACGGGTCGGCCTTCTGGCATCCGGAAACCGTGGACTCCGTCGCCGCCTGGCAGGGCCTGGTCGCCGCCCAACGGAAGTTGGGGCACGATCCGGACATCGGCCGGCGGCTGGCGCCGTTGCTGACAGAAGCGGGCTTCGAGTTGGAGCGTTGCGAGCCGGCGTGGCTGTATGCCGACCGCCTCAAACCGGCCCTGCGCGATGGCATGGTGGATCATATCATCGTGCCGATGGTGCAATCGGCCGAACGCCAGATTCTGGCCGAGAAACTCGTCCCCGGCCGGGCGTATCGGCAAGGGATCGCCGATTTGTCGCGCGTGGATCAGATCGAGGAGGGAACGTTCTTCTACACCTGGTTCAAGGCCGTTGGGAGGCGGCGTTGAGTACGGGGAAGGGATGAACCACGAAATATACGAAAGGGGGAAGTGACTGGTGACTTGCACGGGGTGACTGGAACCACAAGGACCGCGGAGGGGCGTGGAGGGACACG
>JAKLEJ010000090.1 GCA_022711695.1 Verrucomicrobiota bacterium
CGCGCACCTTGTCGGAAGGCGTGGCCACCAGGATGTGCACGATGTCCTTCATGTCGGCGCGCCAGCGCATGTTGAAATACCATTCATCCAGCACGCCAAAAGGTTGCACCCCGCGAGTGACGGGATGATCGGGGAACGTTTTGTATTCGGGGGTCCACATGGGATTGACCGAATAGCGGTCCTCATAGTAGCCGCCGATCCACTCCAGCCATTCCTTGCCGCCCTTGTCCTTGGGGACCTCGCAGGCGAAATGCATGCAGCCGAAGCCCACGCCCTTTTTGATCAGGCCTGCGAGGAACTGAAGGCGCTCGCCCTGGATGGCCGGGTGGCCGCCTCCGCCGTCGGCATAGCTGACCACCGCGTCCGCGCTTTCCAAAACGGAGGGGTCCTGGGGCCAGCCGTTCGAGAACACCAGGGTGGTCAATCCAGGCACGCCGGCCAGGCATTTCTGGAGCAGCAGCGCGCCGGCGCGGAACTCATGCGCGCCCGGCGGATGGCTGGGCCTGCCGGCCAGGAGAATGAGCTTCTTGTCGGCAGCGTCGGCTTGAAACACGGCAGCGGCCAGGGTCAACGCCAGCAGCGGCCATTGGAGTCGGGTTTTCATGGTGAGGCGAATCGTTCGTTCAATGGCGAACAAGATGCCACGTCTGGGCCGAAGGTAAACCGATTTTTGTTGTTTCGCGGCCAAGCCGCAGGCAAAGAGCATCCATGCAGGAGCTGGTCGAGGATTTCCTGGTTTACCTGCGCCACGAGCGCGGGCAGGCCGCGCACACCGAGCGGACCTACGCGGCGCTGCTGGGGCGGTTTGTGGCCTGGGCCCGGACCCGGGGCCTGACCGACTGGCGGCAGGTGAACCTGGGGCATCTGACCGACTACCTCGAAGAGGAACGGAAGCGACCGCGCGAAGACGCGCCCCGGGGGCCGGCCTCGACGGCCGGCGGCCGTGGCGCCAGCGGCGTGCTGAGCGTGGAGAGCCTCTACCTGGAGATCGCGGCGCTGCGGGCGTTTTACCGCTTTGCCGAGAACGAGAAGCTGCTGCCGCGGAACGTGGCCGAGCACCTCTCGCTGCCGCGCCGCTGGAAGCGGCTTCCGAAGGATCTCACCGTGGAGGAGATCGAGCGCCTGCTCAAACGTCTGCCCGTCGAGAAGCCGTCCGACCTGGCAGACCAGGCGGTCCTCGAACTGGCCTACGCCAGCGGGCTGAGGCTGTCCGAGCTTTGCGCGCTACGGCTGGAACAGCTTCACCTCGAGGCGGGGTTCATCAACGTGATCGGCAAGGGCAACAAGGAGCGGGTCACGCCGGTGGGCCGACCGGCGGCGCGGGCGCTGGAGCGCTACCTGGAGGCCGGCCGGCCCCGGCTGGTCAAGCCGGTCTCGACGGCGGCGGTGTTTCTGAACCGGCGCGGACGTCCCTTCGCCCCCGTGACCTTGTGGGCGCGGATCAAGCGCCGCGCCCGGCTGGCCGGGATCGAGCGGAACGTGACGCCCCACATGCTGCGGCACAGCTTTGCGACCCACCTGCTGGAGCGCGGAGCCGACCTGCGGGTGATCCAGGAACTGCTCGGGCACGCCAGCATCGGCACCACGCAGGTCTATACGCACGTAGGACGTTCCCGCCTGCGCGAGCTGCACCGGCGCTTTCACCCGCGCGAGCAGCCGGGCGTCTGAAAGCGGCCCGCCCCCCGCGACACCCGCGCAGCTTCACTGTTGTTTGCGCAAGCGGTAGAAACTGGCGTTCCCGTTGGCGTCGATGTTCAAGGTGAACTGCCCATTGGCGTGAACGGGTTGGTCATCGACTCGCTGCCACACGCCGCCCAGAACGTCCACGCGTTCCAGGATGAACCCGGAGGCGGTGTCCGGCCAGACGAGCAGGTACTCGCCCTGGGTCGAGGGGGTGAGAGCCAGAACCGGCGCAAAGGCCCCGGTGCATTTGCCCGAGCGCTGCGCGTCGTAGAGCGAGAAGACCTCCCCCGCCGAGAGGGCGCGGTCGTAGAGGCTGGCCTCATCCACCAGGGCGGCGAGGTATTCGTCACAGCAGACGCTGTCGCCCAGGAGAAAGCCGCTGGAACTGCCCGTGTAGTTCAGGTCCACGGGCCCGTTGCTCTTGAGCGCGCCATTGACGTAGATGCTTCCATTGGTTCCATCGCAGGTCCCGACGACATGATACCACAGGCCGGTCACGGCGGTGACACCGGAGCCAATAATGGCGACGCAGCCGCCGCGGCCGATGTTGAGGGCAAACTCGCTGTTGTTGAGCAGGATGCTCCAATCACGGCAATCGGCATGGCAGCCCAGGATGACCCGGCGAGCGGACTGGAGAGCGGTCACCTTGACCCAGGCTTCGAGGGACCAGCGGATGCCGGGGGAGCGGCGACCGAAGTTGACGGAGGCGTTGGCTCCATTGAGGACAAAAGCCTGGCCGACCTTGCCGGGGGCGAAGGTCACGTTAGCAAGGGCGCCATGGTTGGTTCCGGTCAGGTCGTTGGCGTTGTTTTCGCCCGGCCACCAGCCGACGAGGCCCGGTGGAGGAGTCGCGCAGGGATTGGGCACGGCCGTGCCGCGGCTGACGTCGAGATTATTGGCGGGCGCCGGATCCTTCTCGTAATGCGAGACGGCGGCAATGTTGGTCAGAGTCCCCGCGGCAGTGACCATGGCGGCGAGGTGATCGTGGCGGTGCCGCTGGCGGGCAGTCCGCCCAGGTCGCAGCGGACCACGCCGGAAGTCTGGACCACCGTCCCTTGCGAGGCCGTGGCCGAGACCAGGGCCACCCCGGCCGGGAGAAGGTTGGTCACAAACACGCCGCGGGCCGCTTCAGGCCCGAGGTTGGTGACCGTCAGCATACAAGTCCACGGGTGATCGTTGGTGGCCGGGTTGGGAGAAACGACCTGGAACACGGCCAGATCGGCGGTTTGTTGCGGCAGCGGTTCGACCAGCAGGTCGTAAAGGGCCGGCCATTCCTCGGAGGCGAGGGCCCGAAGGGCCGCCTCGACCTGGAGGAACTGGCCAGGCGGCGTGGCCCCGAGCGGGGCGCCGTTCGCGGCCGTCTCCCAAGGCGACCAGTTGAGGCCGTCGTTGGAGCTGCGCACGCGCACGCGCAGGCTGTCGGAGGCGGGCTCGTAGCCATGCCAGGTCACACGGCCCCAGGGAGTGAACTGCATCCGGGAATCGTGTTTCAAAAGCCAGGTTCCATAGCGCAAGGTGGTGTTGCGGGAGATGGCGCCGGTCATATCGCTGTAGCCATAGTGCTTGGCGCCGACGATGCGCTTGGAGAGCGTGATCGAGTCCGTGGCCGGATCGATGCGATGGATGTACTCGTCGCCCCAGTTGACCACCCAGACGCGGCCCTCCGAATCGATGGACACACCGGTGGGCTCGGCGCCGACGCCGATCTTGGTCTTGAAGACGCCTTCGCTGGAGAAGCGCCAGACGTTGCCTTCGCCGGAGGAAACCACCCAAACGTCGCCATCCGGGGTGACCGCCACGCCGCGGGAGCGGTAGCCGGCGCCAACCGTCCAATCGCGGGCGGAGGTGAGCACATCAAGGCGGGCCAGGCGGCCCTCCTGATGGCCTGAGACAAAGAGATGGTTGCTGCGGTCCAGCCCAAGGCCGTAGGTGTGGAAGTCGAAGTCGATGACATGGTTGGTGCCATGGACGGGATCCCAGCGGAGCACGTTGTTTTGTCCGGATTCCTTGTAACCCGAGGACCAGAGGAGGCCGTTGGCGTCGATGACGCCGCCGTAGGCGGTGTGGTTGAAGGGGGCGGTGTCGTTGGTGTAAAGAATGGCCGCAGTCGAGCCCTCCAGGAGGTAGTATTTCATGCTGTCATGGGTGCCGGCCCAGACGTTGCCCTGGGCGTCCACGGCGATGCCGCGCGGGCCCGGGTTCCAGTAGGCATCGACATAGCCGTTGAAGTAGGTTCCGGGGACGAACGTGCCCTCCTTGCCGGGAATAACCACAATCTCGAAGAGAACGCACTCGTCCTCGCCCCAGGGCAGCAACTCGCTCCCCGTGATGTCGCCGTCGCCATTGAGGTCCTGCGAGGTTTCGATCAGGCCGTTGGTGTTGCGGTCCAGATACTGGCCATTCTCGTAAAGGCCGATCTTGACGACGGTGCCGGATTGGCGGTTGGCCACCCAGCAGTTGCCGTTCTGGTCGATGGTGGTGCGCGAGGGCTGGCCATTAATGCCGGCCGGGCAAGTGCGGTAACGGGCCACTTCGCGGCCGGTGCGGATATCCACCTTCGAGACGCTGCCGACGTCGGAATTGGGAACCCAGATGTAAGGCGGCACGACCGCGCGATCGCTCAGGCTAAGCTGGTTTCCGGAATAAGCCGTGCCCACCAGGGTCCCCTCTTCGAAGTCGCCATCCAGCGTGTAGAGCCGCGATTGCGGCGCGTTGGTGGGCGCATAAGTGGCGGTGACAATCTTGACGGTGTCGGACCGATTGGGGTTCGCGGTGGACACGGCGGTGACCGCGAGGATGTTGCTGGCGCCGCCCGCCAGTGTGGCGTCGGACTGGACCTCGGCCATGAACTCCCACGACCCGCCGGGGACCAGGGAAACGATCGCGCCGCTCCCGCTGATGTCGCCGGTGATCTCGGTCCCGCCGGATACGGCGTCGTAATAACGCGCGACCCAACCCGCAGCCGCCGGGGTGGCCTGAAGTTTGAACTGGTTGGTGGCGTTGCCCGTGTTGACCAGCTTCAGCGGATAGCGGGCGACCGCCCCCACCTCGCCGCGGAGGCTCTTGGTCTGATTGGAGCCGGTCGAATTAAGAACGCCATCGCCGGCGTAAATCGCATCGGTCAGGCGACGCACCTGCAAATCCGGCTGGAAGAAGAACTCGTTGCGGGCGAGGGCTTGGACGCTGTCGCGGGGAGTGACGGCGCGCGCGTCGGTGAACGCGCGCAGGATGACGCTCCGTGAGGCGCCGCCCAGGGCGCGGCCGTTGGGCAGGAGTTCCACGGTGACGAACTCGGAGGCGCCGGCCGCGAGGTTGGTGAAGACATACCCGGCGGCGTTGGTGATCTGCGAAGTGATGTCCGTCGAGCCCAGGCGAAAGACCGCCGTCCAGTTTGTCTCGCGCGTGTCGGAGGCCACGAGGCGGCAGGACAAATCCAGGGCGCTTGGGTTTTGCACCTGCACGGTGAAGAGGGCCGGGTTGGTGGGGTTGGCCCACTGGCTGACAACCTGTCCGCCCGAGGGCTGGAACTGGAAGACATTATCGAGCGCCCAGGCGCCGGGGCCGGCCGCCGCCGGCTTGATCAGCAGGTCCAGGGCGGGAGCGGCCAGCGCGTTGCTCACGCCGGCGACGTCCCGGTAGCCAAGACTGGTGAAGACGCCCGGGTTGTCGTTCATCTGGCCGGAGGTGGCCAGGCCCACGTAAAGCAGATTCGACAGCCCGAAGGTCATCTGCGAAAACCGGATCCAATCCACGGCGTTCGAGGAGGCGTAGGCCGTAAAGACGTCGTTGCTGCGGGCCAGGCGAACCCAGGCGTTGGGGACGGGCACCCCGGGAAAACCGTAGGTGTTGCCGTTGGGCCAGGCGCCAGTGGCGGCGCCTTCGCTGCCGCGGTAGTGGGCCTCATAACTGTTGGCGCCGGTGGGCCGGAACGCCGTGACGTTCACGTGAGGGCTGCCCGGAGCGAGCGACTGCCGCGCCATCAACCCGGCCCGAGACCAGCGTCCCCCGCCGGAATACGTCCCGATCCGAACGCGCGTGTCGAAGTCCCCCTGCACCGGCTGATAGGTGAAATTCATCCCGTCGGCGTTGTTCCAGATGTCGCTGCCGCTGGCGGTAATCTCGATTTCTCCGGCGCGGCAGGTGAAGACGGAACTGGGTTGGGAGGGATCCCCGGCATTGCCGATGTCACGGTTCTCGAAGGGCTGAACCTCCACCGGGACGGCGCCGCTTCCAGCCAGGGGATTGCCGGCCAGGTCTTTCAGGTTCCGCAGGGTGAGCGTGAAATTGGTGAAGGAGAGGGAGGACAGCGACAGGGCAACACTGCGGCCATCGGGCCGAAGGGCGGCGCGGGTGACCACGGCCCCCGTGCTCAGTTGATAGTTGGCGGGGTTGGTCACGCCGGCTGGATCCATGAGTTCGTCGAAACACAGGCCCGCCTCCGGCCATCCGGCGAGGGTGGCGGCGCTCACCGCCTGGGGCGGGGTAACGTCCGGCACGACCGTCAGCGCCACTTCGGCGCTCGTGAGCATCGCCCCGGGAATGGAGGCCACACATCGGAAGCGCGCTCCATTGTCCGCGCGCAGCATGCGCGGAGTGGTGTAGGTCGCGGCGTTCGCGCCCGGGATGTCCGCCCCGTTCTTCTGCCACTGGTAGAAGACGGGCGAAAAGGAGGAGGTTACAACGAGGCTGAAGTTGGTCGAGACGCCCTCGGGTACGGAGAGCGAGGAAGGCTGCTGGGTCACGGCCAGGGCGGCGCCGAGCGGGCTGGCATAGGCGGCCAGAACCGAGCCCTGGACCGGCAGATCGCCATTGGCCGGCGGGGCCGCGCCCGGCGCCTGCCAGGTCACCCCCAGCCGGTTGTCGCCGTCAACGTCCTTCATCAGCGCCTCGAAATAGTAGCCGCGCCCCGCTTCAAGATAGACGGGCAAGGAGCGGTTCTCGGGCGCCGTCGGCGTCCGGCGGTCTGTGCCCGTCCAGTAGCGGTAGCTGTTCCACTGGGGTTCGCTGGCGATAAGCCGCTTCCGGGCTGGGGTGTCGTCCGTGCTAAGGTAGAGCGCGCCCTGATCGGCTGAATAGAGGTAAAAGGTGTAGTAACCGGACGCGGGGGGCAGCACCAGGCCGACGAGGCGCTCGCCCAGATTGCCGCCGATGTTCTGCGGGGCTTCGGCCTGGCTGACATAGTCGGCGGCATCCGGGTTGTCGGGGAAGTCGGCGGTGTTCAGCAGATCCGCCAGGCCTCCACCAGAAATGCCCTGGAAGACCTCGCGGCGCACGAACCCGCGGCTCAAGACCCAGGCGGCAAAGCTCGACGAGGCGGAAGCCGCGTTGGGGGCGCCGGCCTGATCGGTCACGCCGGTGACCGTCAGCGTGTAAAGCTGGCCGGTGGTCTGAAGACTGGTAAAGAGCACGACATTGCTTTGATCGGGCATGGGTTTGGCGCCCAGCACGGACAACCCGCCATTCAACGCGTAGTGCAGCGGGTCGATGGCAGTGGCGGGGGTGACCGGCTCCGAGAAAGTCACAACGACGCGGTCCCGGGTCGGCCCGCCGCTGAGCCGGTGAATGCCCGGCGGGGTGGTGTCCGGACGAACGGCCAGGAGGGCGCTGGCGCTGAGCAAGCCGCTGAAGGCGTTGCTGACGGCTGCCGAGTAGAGCGCCCCATTGTCCGCGAGGGTCGCGCTGGCCAGGGTGTAGTTGGTGCCTGTGGCCCCTGGAATGGCGATGCCGTTCCGGAACCATTGGTAGGAATAGGGCGGCGTGCCTGAAGCCACCACGCGGAAGACGGCCGGCTGGCGTTCATCGACGGTCAGATCGGCCGGCGGCACAAGAATGCTGGCGGGGCCGGAAGGCGCGATCGAAGAAAGGAACGGCCCCGGAATCGGCGAATCGCCATCGAAGGGCGCGGGCATCCCCCGCATCCGCCAGGTCACCGCCAGGTTGTCCGACCCGCCCCCCTCCTTCATGAGAGCTTCCAGGTAATAAGCGCGGCCGGCTTCGAGGCGAATGGCGGCCGATTGCTGGTTGGTCGAAGCGTTCCACTGCCTCGAGCCGGTGGGATTGGGCGCGCTGGCGATCAACACCTTGTGGGCGGGGTCCACGTCCGGGCTGAGGAAGAGCGCGCCGCGCTCGTCGGCAGCCAGGTAGAAGATGTAATCGCCGGTCACGGGCGGATGCACGAAGCCGTGGAGTTGAACGCCGTAGTTGTCGCCGATGTTGACGAGCGCCTCGCATGGCGCCGCCACGTCGAACCAGTCGTAGCCCAGGGGAAACGCCGGATTGTTGGTCAGGTCCGAAAGGTTTCCGCCGCCGATGTTGCTGAAGTAATTCCGGGTGATCACCCCCTGGGCCTTGACGATTGGAACCTGCGATCCGGCCGGGAGGGTGTTCGGCGGGGACTCGGTGTCCTGGACGTTGGTGACGCGAAGGGTGTGCAACACGCTGGCGGGGAGCGGAGCGGCGGTGAGCAGCACCGAGCCGGGGGCGCTGCCCAAAACCGCGCGCGTCACCGCGGCAGGCGGGGTGATGACATAATTGGCCGGGTTGGTGGCCGCCTGCCCGGCCACGGGCGCAGAGAAGATCACCTCCACGGCGCTGGGATTGCCGCGCGTGCTGGCCGAAACCAGGGTGAGTGGCGCCACGTCCTTCGGCTGCCGCCCTTCGAGGCCGGCGGCAGGCACTCCCGGAAACGCCAATTCCAACGGCGTGAGCGGAGCGGCCGCGGACGCCACCAGGACGCGCGCAAGGACCGCGCCGCAGACAGCCAAGCTGAACAACATCGGACGGGAACAGGCCAAGGCCGGGCTCCGCCCAGGAAGGGAGATGGATTTCATAGGTCGATGACGGGAAAATCCTGAGCGAAATCCGGTCCTTTTTCAAGCAGAACTTGACTATGTGAATCTGCGCACCCTCCGCGCCACCAGCCGGCTGCGCATCTGGCAATGATTGCCGCCGCTGTGCCCTGGCGAGGCGAGGCGCAGATTCACGCCGGATTTCTTGCCTTGACCGGAAAACGGAGCTACAAGGGCAAAAACGACACCCGTGCGAAAGGACCCACCATGAACCAATGGACGAGACGGAACTTCACAAAGACAATGCTGACGGCGGGCGCGATGACGGCGCTGGGGCAAACCCGGGTCTGGGGAGCCAACGAGCGGGTGCGGCTCGGGTTCATCGGGCTGGGCAACCGCGGAGACCAGGTGCTGGACGCTTTCCTGACGCATGCCGATTGCCAGGTCACCGCCCTCTGCGATCTCTACCAGCCTTACCTGGATTTTGCGGCGCGCAAGATCGGGGGGCAGCCGCGGCAATTCAAGGATTACCGCCGCGTGCTGGAGTTGAAGGACCTGGACGCGGTGGTTATCAGCACCCCGGACCACTGGCACGCCCTGCAGATGATCGAAGCCTGCCAGGCGGGCAAGGACGTTTATGTGGAGAAGCCGCTCTCGCTGCGCCTGGCCGAGGGGCGGCGTATGGCCCAGGCCGCCCGGAAACACGAGCGCGTGGTGCAGGTGGGCATCCACCGCCGGTCCGTGCCGTTTTGCAGCGAAGCGGCCGAGATTGCCCGCAGCGGCGCGTTAGGCAAGATCACGGTGGCGCGGGCCTTCCACATCCAGAACGAATGGCCCAAGGGGATCAGCCGGGCGCCAGACGGTCCGCCGCCGGCGGACCTGGATTGGGAGCAGTGGCTGGGACCCGCCCCCAAGGTCCCCTACAACGTGAACCGGTCGTTTTACCGCTTCCGCTGGTTTTACGACTACTCGGGCGGCCAAGTGACCAACTTCGGCGTGCATTACCTGGATTTCATCCATTGGGCGCTGGGCCAGCAGGCCCCGCGAACGGTGACGGCCCTGGGGGGGCGGTTCGCCGGCATGGACGACAACCGCGAGATCCCGGACACCCTGGAAGCGATCTGGCACTACCCCGGCGACACCCTGGTGACGTTCTCCCAGTTCAACGCCACCGCCGCCCCGTGGAGCCTGCCCGGCTGCGAGGTGGAGCTGCGCGGGACCAAAGGGACTTTGTATCTCTACGGAAACGGGTACGAGATCGTGGCCGACCCCATCAAGGAGAACCCCTTCCCCGCCCGCAGCCCGGTGGCGCGGGACCAGGAAGCGCTCTACCGCGTCGCCCGCCGCCTGATCGAGCCCCGGAAAGTCACCGGCAAATCCGGCGACACCGCCTTCCATGCGCGCAATTTCCTGGATTGCATCAAGAGCCGGAAGCCCTGCAATTGCGATATCGAGACGGGGCACCGGAGCACCTCGACCACGCTGTTGGCGAACGTTGCCCACCAGACGAGATCGGTGCTGGAATGGGACGCCCAAGGCGAGCGCATCACCAACAACGAAGCCGCCAACAAGCTGCTACAGCCTGACTACCGGCCTCCCTACAAGCTGCCCGCGGCCTGAGCGCGCACACGCGGAACAAGCCGGGTTCCACGATCGAACGGCGATTCGGCGTTGGCCGCCGCCTGCGGGCAACCGGCCCCAAGCCGGTTGGCCCGCCATCCCTTTTCACTTCCCCGCGGTCAGGATGTGCCACTTGGGACGTTTCCAGCTCGTCCGAAAGGCGGCGGCGTCCGACTCGAGCGCGGTCTTGCTGCGCTCGGCGCCATCGAGAAAAGCGACCAGGTCGTATTGCTGGAGGACGGTGTCGAACTCGGCGTCGAAATGGCGAGCGAGTTCGTTGGCGGGCATGACCTTTCGGCCCAGCATTTCGGTGAGGGGAAAGCGCAAGCCTTG
>JAKLEJ010000091.1 GCA_022711695.1 Verrucomicrobiota bacterium
GAGCGACCACCCGCGGCCAAACGGTCCCCAGGCCTCGAGATGCGCGTTGGTCAGGCCCCACGAGGTCAGTTTGTCCCGGGTCCATTCGTTGGCGCGCAGACATTGCGGGGAGGCCGTCAGGCGCCCTCCGATCACGTCCGTCAGGTAGGAAAAGATCTCCAGCATCTGGGAACGATTCGTGCCTTCGTCCCGCAGGCGGCTCACGATCTCGGCGATCGATCGGGCATCGGCGCCGGCGCGCCTCGAAACGCCCGCCCGGTCGGGCGACTGCGCCGGCAATAGAAAGGCCCCCGCGATGGAGAAGAGGAGGGACAAGACGACCAGGGCCGTTCGGCGCAGAAGCACGGAGGGCCTCCCCGGGCAATGGCAGATGGGATGAGTCATGTGTTATTGGCGGCGGAGCCTAGCGGCCGGCCGGCCCTTCGCCAAGTCTTTTGCGCGGGCAAGTCCGTCCTTTCGTTCCCGCCGGCAACCGCGTAGGTTGCGCCCTTGTGAGGACAGGATTGCTTTGGAGCGTGCTGCTTGCGCTGGCCGGCGCCGGAGGCCTGAGAGCGCAGGAACCGCCGCTCGCGCCCGTGCCCGGCCTGGGCATCGGCATCCAGGCGGGGTTCGCGGCGAACCTGTATGCGGATGCGGACCTTGCAGACGACATCGAAGCGCTGGCGATCGACTCGCAAGGGCGGGTCGTGGTCGGGGGTCCGGGCTATGTGAAGACGTTGCTCGATCCGGAAGACACCGGCCGAGCGGTGGACGCGATAATGTACGCGCCGCTTTCGGGAAGCTGCGGCGGGCTGTGTTTTGACGGTGCGGCGCTGTTTTGCGCCGCCGACGGCTGGCTGGCGCGTTTCGAAGACACGGATGGCGACGGGCGCGCGGACCGGCCGCCGGCAAGGCTGCTGGCGTTGCGCGCCGGCGAGCACGGAGCGCACGGCATCCGGATCGGCCCGGATGGGTTCGTCTACGTGGCGGCGGGGGAGGCTGGCGGCGTCAATTCGCGGGCGATCACCGCGCTGTCCTCACCGGTGCGGGAGCCCGAGGGTGGAACGCTGGTCCGGTTGCGCGGGGACGGCCAGGAGGTCCAGATTCTGGCGCAGGGGTTCCGAAACCCACGAGGCTTTGACTTCGATCCGGCAGGGGAGACGATCCTCTGCGACGCAGGCACGCCCGAGGAGCGGGGGCTGCCCTGGGAAATCCCGGCGCGACTCTTGCAGGCGATTCCAGGCGGCCACTCCGGGTGGAGGCTGGGTCGCCGGGGCCGGGGCTGGGCCCGGCCGGAATACTACGCCGACACCCTGGAGAGCCTGGCCGAACTGGGGCGCGGGCTGCCGTCGGGCTTGGCGGCCTACCGGCACCGCCAGTTCCCCGAGCGCTTTCGCAGCGGGGTGTTCGTCACCGACTGGGCGGGCGGACGGGTCTGGTTCGTGGCCCTGGAGCCCGAGGGCGCCGGTTACCGGGCGCACCCGGAAGTGTTCCTCGAAGCCTTGCACTCGGACGGCTTCACCCCCAGCGGGATTGCCGTCGGCGCCAACGGCTCCGTCTATGTGAGCTCCGGGGGACGCCGAAGCCGCGGCCAGGTGCTGCGAATCGACTACGCGGGTCCGCCGAGCCTGGAAGCCGTGGAGCCGGCGTCGCTGGATCCCGAGCTCAACGAGGTGTTGCAGGCCCCCCAACCGCTGGAGGCGTGGTCCCGCGCCGAGTGGGCGCCGGTGGCCCGCCGCCTTGGGCCCGGCCCATTCCAGCGAATTGCCTCCGACGAGTGGGTCGATCCGCGGTGGCGCGCCCGGGCCATTGAGGCGCTCACCGAGCTCTTCGGAGGGCTGCCGCAGAGCGCCGCCGACATGGCCGCCCGCGCCGCGTCGCCGCTGGTGCGCGCCCGCGCGGCCTGGTCTTTGGGGCAGGCCCCGGGCCCCACCCCCGCTCTTTTTCTTCTTCCGCTGCTCGAGGATCCGCATCCCTTGCCCCGCCGCTGCGCCCTGGAAGCCCTGGCCAGTCAGGTGGACCTGTACGACAACGCGGAACTGCCCGCGCGCCTCGTCTCCAGCCTGGGCTTCCCCGACAAACAGGTGCGCCTGGCGGCGTCACACGCCGCCAGCCGGCTTTCGACGCCGTCCTGGCAGCGGCTCCAGGACCTGGCGTCCGGAGCGGACCCCGGAACGCGCCTGCACGCGCTGATGGCGCGGTTCTGGCGGGAACCCGCCGCCACCCATCCGGAGCTGCTCGCTCCCCTGGCCTCCGTGCTGAGCCAGACCCGCGAGCCGCCTTTTCGCCGCGATGCGCTGCGGTTGATCATCCTTGCGCTGGGGGACTGGAACCTGCGGCAGCCTACGGTGGACCTGGCCGCGCCCGTGGAAACGGGGCCGCTCCCCGCCGCGCAGACCGAAGCGCTGGCGCGGATCCGGGCGCTGGCGCGGGCGGCCCTGCCCGCCGGCGACGAACAGGTGGACGTGGAAGCCGCGCGCCTGCTGGCCATGCTGCGGGATGGCGATGCGCGGGCCGCGCGGGTTCTGGCCGGATTCCTCACCCCCACGAGCGCCGCCGAGATGGACCTGCACTGGCTTAGCTGCCTGGCGCGGTGGGAATCCTGGCCGGCGGACCTGGCGCCACGGATCGCGGAAGCCCTCCTGGGCCTGGAGCGGAAACAGCCGGGGCCGTCCTGGCATCCCTCCGAGAGCTGGCCCGCCCGGCGCTCGGAGTTGTTCCAGGCCCTGGCGGGGCTCGAGCCCAGGCTGCCGGACCTGCTGGTCGAGCACCCCCAACTGCTGCGGCCGGGCAATCTCTGGATGGTGGCGCAACTGGACTCCCAGCGGCAACAGGCGGCGGCCCGGAAGCTCCTCGCTGCGGCGCAGGCGGACGGCCGGTATCCCTGGAGCCCAGCCCTGCTGGAGACGGTGGCCCTGTTGCCCGAGCCCGAGGCGCGGCCGGCCTTGCGGGCACAGTGGGACAAACCCGGCCTGCGGGATGACCTGCTGCTCTACCTGGCGGCGCGCCCTGGCGCCCGCGAAGCGGAACTCTACTGGCAGGGCCTGGCGTCCGGGCGGCCGGAGGTGGCGCGAGCCTGCGCCCAGGCGCTGGCCGCCCTGCGGCCGGGCGAGGCCGGAACCAACCTGGTTGCCAGCTTCGGGCTGCTGCGCCGCCTCGTCGATGAGCCTCGCCAGAAGGGCCTGCGAGCCACGCTGCTGGGGTTGATCGAGACCCAGACGGGCGAGCGCTTCGCCGTCAACGAACCCGAGCCTCCGCCCCGCAGCACGCTGACGCACGCGGCCGCGGTGAAGAGCGCCTGGGAACCCGTGTTTGGCTGGCTGGCAAAGAAGCGCCCGGCTCTCCATGCCGGCCTGGCGGCGGAACGAGCCGTGCCGGTCACGGAGTGGGCGGCGCGGCTGCGCCAGGCGCCCTGGAAAGAGGGGATGGCCGCGCGGGGGGCCAGGGTGGCCCTGGCGCGCGGCTGCGCCACCTGCCATTCGGGGCCCTCGGGCCTCGGACCCAGCCTGGGCGGCCTGGCCGACGAATGGTCCGAGGACGAGTTGTTCGCGGCCATGGTTTTGCCCAGCCTCGACATCGATGCCAAGCGCCAGCCGGTCTCATTCCTCATGCGCGACGGGAGCGCGGTCAGCGGGTTGGTCCTGTTCGATTCGGCGGAAGTGACGATCGTCCAGACCGGCCCGGACGCCACGACGCGGCTGGAGGGGTCGGACATCCGGAGCCGCCAGCCGGCGCGGGTGTCGTTCATGCCCGAGGGGCTCCTGGACCCCCTGCCTCCTGAAGCGCTGGCGGATTTGCTGAGCTTCTTGAAATCCCTGCCCTCTCCACACCCATGAAAAGGCTGCTGGTCTGCGCTTTTGGCGCGGGGTTGACCGCCCTGGGGATGGCCCTGGTGTGCGGCTCGCTAATCTACTGGCTGGTGCTGCCCCCGGTCTACCGGGCCGCCACGCGCGTGCTGGTCGATCCGCCGGGGTCCTCCGTGCCGGATGTAAACGCCCCCGGCGGGTACTGGATGGGCGCCGAGTTCGAGCGCCTTCAGTCGGCAGCCATTCTGGGCGGCGTCATCTCCAACCTGGACTTGCGGCGCAAATGGGGCCCGCTGCTCCGGCAGGAGGCGCCCCTGGATCTGGACCTGGCGCGGCTGATGCTCAAGTCGAAGATGGAACTCAAGCAGGTGCGCAACACCAAGCTCATCGAGATCGCCGTGAAGAGTGAGGCCCCTGGGGAGGCGGCGCAGTTGGCCAACGCCATCGCGACTGCCTACCAGAGAGACCCGGGCGCCGGCCGGGGCGCGGGCTCGGGCGCGCCGCCTTCCATTCGAGTGGTGGATGCGGCTTCGCCTCCGGCACGGCCAATCCGGCCGCGACTCGTGGTGGCGCTGTGCCTGGCCGCGGCCGGAGCGCTGGCTTCGGTTGTCGGCGTGCTGGAGTTGATTTCGGGGCTTCGAATCGCGAGAATTGATTCCGAATGAGACCTGCCATCCAACCCCGCCGATCGATGCTTTCAACCCTGATCCTCTTGGCGGCCGCCGCCGCGGCGTGCGCCGCCGCTCCGGGCCAGACTCACACCAATCGCAGCGAAGCGCTCCAGGCCCTGTGCCAGAAACTGGGCGTCGGTCTGGGGGCGGTGGTCGCCGATGTCGGCTGCGGCGATGGGCCGGACACGATGGTGTTTGCCTCGGTGGTGGGGCCCAAGGGGGTTGTCTTCGCCCAGGAGATCGAGGCGGCCAAGCTTTCGAACGTCGTCAAGAACACGGAAAAGCGAAGCTTCAGCCAGGTGACGCCGGTGCTGGGACACTCCGAAGATCCGCGGCTGCCGGACGGGTCCGCCGATCTCATCTACATGAACCGCGTCTTTCACCATTTCTCGCGGCCGGCGGCCATGCTGGAACGGATGCGGTCCGACCTCAAGCCCGGCGGGTTTCTGGCCATCGTGGACCAGGAAAAGGGGCCCTTGACCGACTGGACGCCCGTGGACAAACGGGAGAAGCAGCACCATTGGACGGCCGAGACCGCGGTGGTGCGGCTGGCGCGCGAAGCGGGATTTCTCTTCCACGATGAGCCGGACGAACTTTGGCACGAGAAACAACCCTTCGTGCTCGTCTTCCGGAAACCGGTCCAGCCGGCCAGGACGGCCGGCGATCCCGACCGGCCGCGCGACCTGGACGTGACGCGGTTGGTGGAGGCGCTGCCACTGGCGGCGGCGCGGGACCGAGCGGTGGTGTTCGTCGGGCTCGACGCCGGCCGGCCGGTGTTGCCGGCGCTGAGGGCGGCTCTGCCCGCCTCGGCCCGGCTCATCGATGTCACCCTCGAGGAATGGGCGCTGAGCCGCGAGGAAACGCCCGCGGGCGGCTCGATCCCAGGGGTGGAGCCGGCGCGCAAGGAAAAGAACGAGCTGGCGCTGCCGGCGGACACGCGAGTGGAACTGGCGCTGTTCGTGGACGCCTATCATCGCGTCTGGGATCCGGCGCCGGTCTTGAAGGCCTTGAGGGCGCGGCTCACGGACACCGGGCTGGTGGCGGTAGTGGATCGAAAAGGGCCGCACCCGGAGGCGCGCCGCCTGGCCAATCACCGGCGCCGCGTCGCGCCCCAACAGGTCGAGGCGGACCTGCGCCAGGCGGGCTTCGAGCCGCGCGGAGCCGTTCGCGCTCCGGCTCGCGATCGCTTCTTCCTGCTCTTCGGACCGGGGCGCGGCCAGTGAGGGGCAACCGCCGGGGCGCCCCGGCGCGGCCTACTTGACGCAAGCGCGGCCCTTGCCTTTGACAATCAGGCCAATCAGCCAGGCCTTGTGCCGGTGACGCTTGATGGCAGCCAGCGCCTTTTCCACCAGCGGAGCGGGCACAATCACGGTCATCCCGATGCCCATGTTGAACACCTGGTAAAGCTCGGGCTCCGGCACGCCGCCCCGCTCGGCGATCAGGCGGAAGATGGGCAGCACATCCCACGAGCCCTTGCGAACGATGGCGTCGCAATTGGGCGGCAGAACACGCGGGATGTTGTCCACAAAGCCGCCGCCGGTGATGTGAGCCAGCGCTTTGACGCCGCGCGCTTTGCCGGGGGTGTTGAACTCGCGCAGGAGCGCCTGGACCAGCGGCCCGTAGCTCACGTGCACCTTGAGCAGCTCGTCGCCGAGGGTGTTGCCCAGTTCAGCCACGCGGCTGGAGGGCTTGAGCTTGAGCTTCTCGAAGAAGATCTTGCGGGCGAGCGAATAGCCGTTGGTGTGAAGGCCGCTGGAGGCGATCCCCAACACGGCGTCGCCCGGGCGGACATCGCGTCCATCGAGCATGCGGGACTTCTCGACGACCCCCACAATCGTCCCGCTGACGTCGTATTCGCCCGCCTGGTAGAACCCGGGCATCTGGGCGGTCTCGCCGCCAATGAGGGCGCAGTTGTTCTGGGCGCAGGCCTTGGCGAAGCCCTTGATGATGTCGGCAAACACCCGCGGCTCCAGGCGCCCGGTGCCGATGTAATCCAGGAAGAACAGGGCCTCGGCCCCCAGCACGGCGATGTCGTTCACGCAGTGGTTGACCAGGTCCTGGCCGATGGTGTCATGCCGGTCCATGGCGAAGGCGATCTTGAGCTTGGTGCCCACGCCATCCACGCTCGAGACCAGAACCGGCTGCCGATAGCGGCGCGGGTTCAGGGCAAAGAGCCCGCCGAACCCTCCCACCTTGCCCAGCACCTCCGGGCGATGCGTCGAGGCCAGCATCTTCGGCAGCGAGGATTTCACCCGGTTGCCCAGGTCGATGTCCACGCCGGCGGCCGCGTATGCTTTCTGTTTCATGTGGCCGCCAGTAAACCGGCAACCGCCCCAAAGTTCAACAGCGCTTTTCGCGCCCGAACCCGCGCTGAACGCCTGGCAGATCGGCAGAGCCCGGGGCTTCAGGCGCGCAGGCCGCTGAGCGCGCGTTCGCCGCGCGGATGCAGAGATGCCGGCCTGCCGTCGGGACGCGGCTGGACGCCCTGCTTCTCTGGCGGATAAGGAGGCAGGCGAAAAGGGGCCGGTTGAAGGCGGAACTTCAGCAGGTATGGCCGGCCGGCCGGCAAGCAGAGCAAGACGCTAATCCACGTCCTCGCCGAGCTCGACGTTCCAGTAGGCGAGGTCGATGAAATGCTTCCAGCTTTCGTGGCGGGCGATGCCCAGGTTGATCTGGACAAAGGGCCGCCACTTGGGCCGCTTGGGCTTGCGGATGAGATGCATGCCGGCCTCGAGAGGAGTGCGGTTGGCCTTGAGAGTGTTGCACTCGATGCACGAGCAGACAATGTTGTCCCAGGTGGTGGGCCCGCCGCGGTCGCGCGGGATGACGTGGTCCAGGTTGAGATCCTTGCGCTCGCATTGCCGCCCGCAGTACTGGCAGGTGTTGCGGTCGCGCTCGAAGATGTTGTGCCGGGTGAACTTCACCTCCTTGCGCGGCAACCGGTCGAACACCACCAGCAGGATCACCCGCGGCACCCGGATTTTGAAGGTGATGGTGCTGATGCTTTCGCCGTGGGGAGCGCGCTGCGAAAAGTCGCGCCACTGGCGGAAGTCGTAAGTGTGGAAGGCCCCGTCGTCGTCGCCCCAGACGACCTGGGCGTGCCCTTCAAACAACAGGGTGAGCGCCCGTCGAACCGTGCAAACGTTTACCGCTTGCCAGAGACGGTTCAAAACCAACACATGCTGGTTCAGGAACGAGGTCATAGACCCGCTAAAGCCGGCCGACCCTACCATGCGTCGTTTCGGCGTGTCAACGCCGGCGGAACGGCGGCGGCCGTTCCGAATTACCCCCTTGGCGGTTGGGTTGAGGGGGAGGAAACGCGGCCGAGGTCGGATGCCGATGATTTGAGGACGAAGCGGGGGGTGCCCGGCGAGGTTGGCCGGGCTGCGGGAGTCAAGCGTGAGGCCCTGGGGCAGGCCGCGGTGAGAGTGGGCCAGATACCGGGGGCAAGCGAAGGCCCATAGAAGCAAGGGCTTCAGGCGCCGGCGGCACCCCGGTGCGGGGACAGGAACGCCGCTGGATGAGACTTTACCAAGTTTAACCCAAGAAATCATTTGAGTGGAAAGCCTGAATGGAATGCTTTCCTTGGATGACTTTGGCCAGCAGTGATTTGCAGTTCTGCGGAAGAGAGGCATGGCGTGTCTGAAAGTTTACCTCGTCAAGCCTCCCAGTTGATGTTCGGGTCGAGGTGGGGAGTGGTCTCCTCGGGAGGGAGAGCACTGGTGGACTCGACGAGGCGGGGCGGCTCATTAAGGCGATAGGCTTCGCGTCGAAGGCGGGCCTGGAGGGCAAAGAGTCGGGCGGTGGGGACATCCGCGAGGTCGCGGCGGGCGAGTTCGTCGCGAATGCGGCGGAGGTCTTCGCCGAGCAGTTCGATGCAGGCGCGACGGGACACTTTGCAGTCGTCGGCCAGGGCCTCGAGTTCGAGAGCGCGGAGGTTGGAGACACGGTGGTGGTGGCGGCGGCTCCAGGCGATGAGGGTGGGTTTGGAGACGCCGATCTCTTTGGAGATGCGGGCGTAGGTCCAGCCCTGAGCGCGGAGTTCGACGAAGCGGTCAACGAGTTCAGGAGGTTTTGAGTTCATGCAAACAGTGAACGGTGACTAGTGACTGGTGACTGGCGGGGGGGGTGAGGGGCAAGGAGCTGGGAGCAAGGAGCAAGGAGCCACAGAGCACAGATGGGGAGATGGAAGTTGGGAGTTGGGAGATCGTGGGGATAACCGCGAAACACGCGAAACACGCGAAAAGGGGACAAGGCCGCCTGAAGGCGGGACTCTGGCGAAAGAGAGGGAACAGCGAACGGGGAATGGCGAATGGCGAGGGGCGAATGGCGAGGGGTGAATGGCGAGGGGTGAATTGCGAGGGGTGAACGAGGCTGGGCCGGACCAGAAGCGGCGCGCAGGGGACTGCGCGCCCTACCAGGGAAGGGCAGTGACTGGCGAATGGGGACCGGCGAGGGGCGGGGTGAAATGTGGAGGGTCATAGGCCGCGCAGTTTCTGCACAATGATGACGCGGGGTTTGGAGCCGACGAGGTAGCGGAGGGCGTCCGCAGCGTCGTCGCCGCCGAGGCCGTCCTCGTCGATGTCCACCTTGAGCACGTCCTCGGGATTGTTGGGGTCGTGCTGGAGCAGGGGCAGCGTGTCGATGAGGCGGGAGCAGCGGCGATGAATGAAGAGCCGCGGGGCAATTCCGGCGGCGGGGTCGCCGAGGCGGGCAGTGATTGAGGCCCAGCCATTGATGCGGTCCGTGCCGGCCCGGGAGAGGCTGATGCCGAGCTGCTGGTATTGATCGGCGACCGTAAGACCGTTGGCCTGGCGAGTGAAGACGTCCGGGCCTGCCAGAAAACGGGCGAGGGTGCGATGTCTGACGAGCGCGAACTGGTGGGGGCCGACGCGATGGATGGTTTCGGGGACGGCATTGAGGCGAATGCGGTAGCGGGCGAGCATGGCGTGAATGGCGGCGGCATGGCGCTCGGGAATCCAAAGGCGCTGGGCATGCTCGTCCACGACGAAGACATTGCCGTCGTCATCGCGGCAGGCGAGGAGGACGACGGTGTAGTGGTTGAAACCGTAGTCGAGAGCTGCCCACCACTCGCGGGCGCGACGGTCGTCAAAGTCGTCGATCACATGGGTGGCCTGGCGAAAATTGACGAAGAACTGTCCGGCGGCGATATCCCAGTCGCCCTCGAACCAGGCGCGCCGTTGCCAGCCGCCGAGGGATTGGAGGATGCGGCGGTATTCGGGATTGTTGAAGCGGTTGTCGTCCACGCGAGCCGGGATGAAGCGGGTGTCGGTTTCGCGCTTCTGGAGGAAGGGCTGGATGAAAGCTGAGCGGTACCAGGCATGCCCGATGCCGCCGGGATTGGTGGTGGAGTAGATGCGGGGGCGCCAGGGGCGGCCGTCCGGAAAGGTCTTGCTGGAACGGCAGCAGGTGGCGATATCGCGGTATTTGCGGCTGGTAAGGGTGGTCGCCTCCTCGACGCCGATGATGTCGTATTCGAGGCCGAGGTAGGCGTCGATTTCGTTCTCGGTCTGATAATGGCTGGCAACGATGCGGGAGCCGTTGGCGAAAACGAGTTCGCCGCGATGGGCAGCGAACTGGTGATCAAGACCGGAGAAGACACGGAGGCGGAGATCCTGAAAGTGTTCGAGATTGGATTTGCCGACCTTGCGCAGGAGGAGACATTTGAGACCGGGAAAGCGCTGGCAGTCGTCGGCGCCCATCTGGGCGAGGAGCCAGTGACTTTTGCCGCCGCCACGGGCGCCGCCGTAGCCGACGGCGGTGGGGCCGTCGGGGGCGTCGCAGG
>JAKLEJ010000092.1 GCA_022711695.1 Verrucomicrobiota bacterium
AGCGCTCGCTGCAAAGCACGTAGTAGATGCGGCCGTCGCTGCCCGTGCCCATGCCGTTGTAAGTGTCGTGCGCGTCGGCGAAGCCCGAATTCCAGGTTTTGCCGGTCAGCTTGCGGACCGGCTGGAGGGGATCGTTTGCCGCGGAGAGCGCCGACGGCAGGATCAAACCGGCGGCAATCAGGCCGGCAAACGACAATGACGGAACGAAGGCTTTGGCTTTCATGGATGTGTGGGTTTGTGGTCAGCGGGTTTCTCGGTCTGCCTGGCCAGCGCCACTCCCCGGGTGGTCACGTGGTACTTGGCCAGCAGATTCGGCTGTTCCCAGGCGGGAAGAGCGCCCGGGTTCCGGACGTAGTCCAGGAAGGCGCTCACCAGCATGGAGAAATGGGCCTCATGGCTGGCGCGTTGCGCCGGGGGAATGGCCAGGCGAAACTGGCCGGGCGCCTCGACCACCTCCAGGCCCGGGACCTCGCGGCGCAAGGCCGGCAGCAGGCCGTCGAGCGCCCGCCGCAGTTCGGTCGTCTGGGCCGTGCTGTTCGGAATCACGCACACCTCCGGCGTGAACTGCTGCTCGGCGCCCTGCCGGACTTCCACGCGCGAGAGCGAGCCCGAAAAGACCGCCAGTTCGGTGTCGCGGCCGCCGGGGGGCGGCGCCAGGTCCCACCGGATCAGGAGGCGAACGTGGATGCCCCGAAGGGCGTAGTGGACCTCGTTGTTGGCCATGTATTGCAGCTTGCCGGCCTGCAAGGAGTCGGCCACGCACGCGGGGAACTCCCGCTCCCCTGTGGCTCTGCGAAACTCCTCGAGCGTGAGCGTCGTCGGCCAGTGCGCCGCCTGGAGCACGCGCACATCCCGCTCGACGTCGATGGCCTGGTCCGGAAAGAGAATCCATTGCGCCAGGTCCACCAGGTGAGTCCCCACGTCCGTCAAGCCCTCGCCCTGTTGGCGCACATCGAAGAACCAGGCGGGGCGCAGACTGGGCGCGCCCGCCACCTCCTTGACGAGGTAATGGACGCTTTCCATGCGCACGGCAGGCTGCTCGATCGACCCCTCCAACGGCCGGCCGAAGATGGCCGGGCTGTTCACCAGGAGGCGCTGCAAACGGCAGGTCACCTCGAAGCGCTGCGTCATGGCGTCATAGGCCACCAAACCGCGTTTCGTCGCAAGTTCCAGGGCCGCTTTCAAGCCGGGCAGGTCCCCGGGCTCCAGAATCCAGGGCTTGTCCGCCAGCACGTGCAACCCGGCTTCGAGCGCCTGGGTCAGATGCGCGAGCTTGGCCTGGTTTCGGCCGGAGAGGACCACCACGTTGCCCGGCCGTTCGCTCAGAAATCGAGCCAGGAAGTCGGCGCCCGCGTGCACCTCGAGTTCCCAGGCTGTCGGGGCCTCGCGCCGCGAATTGAACTGCGCCAACCGGGTGAGATGGGCGGCCAGGTCCGGCCCGAGCGGGGCATAAACATGCGCCTTGCGATCCACCCCCGGCAACATCTCGCGTTGCAGCAAGGCCGCATGGAAATGGGCCGGGTCCAGCGTGATCAAACGGATGGCAGGCGCAGACCCAGCCGGGGCCGCCCCCGGTGTGGCGGCGCCGAGGTCCCGCGGCGCCGAGGCCGCGAGCAAGCCCACCCACAAAATCAGCGCGGACGCCGGACAGGACGCGCGAACCCGAGGGCACGACCCCAGCTCGCGCCGAGGCCCGAAGAGGCCGCGCGCCGGGCGCCGGCAGCTCGTTGTTGCGCTCATAGACTGACCCGCCGTCTTCATCGAATCCAGGGCAAGTGTCGGGCCACTGGATACCCCAGCCTCCACCGGGCGTCAAAGCAGAATCGGATTCCGGAATGTGCGCCCGGCGTCACTGGGCTGAAATGGCAGCAGCCAGGGCTGCACCCGCAGGTGGCCGGCGCCGCCGGACAGGCCGGAACGACCGAAATTGACTTGAGGAACCTCCAACTGTTAGAGTTCGGACGTGCTCCAATCCAAAGGTTATCGAAGATTCGCGACGGCAGCGAGCGCGATGCTTTGCGTCCTCGGGATGGTCCAGCGGGGCAGGAGTGGCGAGGCGCCTCCATCACCGGTGGCTCTGATCTCCGAACTGGTTGGCGCGGCGGTTCTGGAGACCCGTCATCCTGTCAGCGGCGCCGCCGTGCGCACGAATGCCGCACCGGGCATGAGGCTCTACCAGGGCGATCAACTCGGTCTCCTCCGGGGAAAGGCCACCTTGATCGCGCCCCGGGAGGGAATCGTCCACCTGGATGCGCCAGTGGGCGGCCAAACCAACTACTGGCCGCCCAAGCAGAGCAGCCCGTCCAGGAAACCTCTGAAAGAACTTTGGAATGGGGTTGTGGAAACTGCGATGTGGGTCCTGGACCAGCGGCAGGAGATCGCCAAAGGCGCGGTCAGCAAAGGCGACACGAAGGACGAGGACGTGCTGCGCCTGGTTTGCCTGGGGAATCTCCCACCCCGGCAAGGTGGAACGGGGAGCAGCCAGTGTCTGATCTTCTGGACGGCGCCCCGCAACGCCGAACCGGTGTTTGACATAGTGCTGAGCGACGGACGGAGCGCTGACGCCAAACGATTTCTCAACCTGGCCCCGAAACAGGAGTCGGAATATGGCCGGGTCGTCCTCTATTCCAGCGTCTTTTCAATCCCCAACGACTGGCCGACCAACCTCGTTCGCGCCAGGGTCGCCAATTCGGTGGCTGGCGGACGCGGCAGGTCGAACGACCGCCCCTGGCCCGCTCCACTTCCGCCGCAGGTCGAGGAACTGATTTCCGATGGCGAAGGCTCCTCGGCGGCCTTGGACGCGAACCCCTCGTTGACCCAGGGATTGCTGCTGGAAGCGGTCAAGGCGGACGCCCTGGCTTTGCGCGTCTATCTGGCCTGTCTGCAAGCCTCCCCCGGCAACAAGGAGGTCCACCTGGCGCTGGCGCGGTTGCTTGCTGCCTGCAATTCGGGCACTCCGGCCCGATCGCACCAGGAGCGCGGCAAACCCTGACAATGAACGCCGCCGCGAATCATTCACCTGGCTACGGATTCAAGCCCCTGCCTGCGCCGCCGGGCGTCTGGGCGCGGGTGGGCTTTGTGGCCAAAGCGCTGGGGTTCCTGCTGTTGCTCGGGCTCATCAGCAGCAATGTGACGGTGGACGCCAGGATCCACGACACCATGACGCGGTTTAAGGCGTTCGTGCACCGATTATCCGCAGGCGGGAAGGGCGTCATGCAAAGCGGGGTGGTAATCGTTCGCTTGGACGACGACGCCTGGGGGCGCTCCAACAGCGCCAGCCACTCGCTGGCCGCCCCGTTTCCACGAGAGGTGCTGGCGGAGATCATCCAGGCGGTGGCCGAAGCCAGGCCCAAGGTCATCGTTCTGGACGTGGCCCTGGAACAAGCCACCTCGCCGGAAGCCGACCGTCGCCTGGAACAGGCCATCAAGACCAACAGCCCGGTCATTCTCGCCCAGGATATCAAGCCCGACGGGCACGGGGGCGTGGAAGCCCGTCCGCTGCAAGAGGCTTTCGCCAAGGCTGCGGCCGCCGCGGGACCCTCGTTCTTCAAAGACGACCGGGATCGGCTGATTCGGCGCGCGCCGCTTGGCATCGAGTCGAATGGAGCGATGCGGTTCACCGTTCCTTTTCTGGCCGCCACCAACTTCACCCCGCGGGCGATCCGAAGCGCCGGCGCTTCCGTCCCCATGGAGTTCCCCGCCCCTCCTTCGAACTTCTTCCCATCGTTTTCCGCCAACGCCCTCCTGGAATGGAAGACGCGGAATGCCAACGCGCGCGAGTTCTTTGGCTCCGCCATCCAGAGCTCCAACACCGCGGTCTTGATTGGGCCCTTCCATGCGGCCAGCCAGGACCATTTTCCCGTTCCGGAATGGCTGGGTGACGAGTTCGGGTCGATGCGCGGAACGTGCCTGATTGGCTACGCCCTTCACACGTTCCGCTCCCCGCGCTGGCCCTGGCAGGCCCCGGCCTGGTTGGGCTACGCCCTGATGGCGCTCTTTTTTGCCTGGGGCTTTGTGGCCGTCTGTCTTCAAGTTCGCTGGCCGAAGGGAGGAACCCTGAACTGGCGCAGCTTGTTTCCGCTGGCCTATGGGGTGGCCGCCATGGGTCTGATCCTCTGGCCAGCCTGGTTTCTGCCTGTGACCCTGCCGGTGGCCGGCTACGGGGCCGGGCGGACCCTGGGCGAGCTGTATTGCGAGAAATTCGGCCTCAAACCCCCGGAGCCACCCGGCCCACCCGGCCCACCCGCCCCGCCCGCCCCGTCCAAGACCGATCCCACACCCAGCCTATGAGTCTTCGTTTCCCCTTCCACGCAGTTTTGAAGGCCGCGCTCGTCACAGCGGTTCTGGCCGCTCCTGCCGTCTCTCTTTCGGCTGCGAACGCGACCAACATGGTTCAGCCGCTCAAGCCCGAGATCTATTCGCGCGACCACTCCTTCGGGTTCTTCGCGGGGGTCGGGCAATTCGAAAGCGCCTCGGGCTTGGGGAACCTGCTCTACGCGCCTGACGACGCGGTCGCGCTGGCCCACCTGTTCGTCGCGGACCTCCGGCTGCTGCCGCCCTCGCAGACCTGGCTTGCCCTCAGCGGTTCGCCCTCCAGCGCGCGCGGCCAGGAGCAACTGGCCCGGCTGCGGCAGCAGGGCATCCAGGAGATCAAAGCCGAGAGGAAGGATATCCTCAAGGCCACCAAGAACGTCATCGAGAAGTCCTCGAGCACCAACGGCCTGCTGGTGCTGGCGTTCAGCACCCACGGCTACCAGCGCGGCGACGCCGTCTATCTGATGCCCAGCGATGGCGAGCAGGGCGACTTGCCCGGCACGGCCGTCCCGTTCGAGACCATCAGGAACGCGCTCGACACCGGCGCCAGGGCGGGCAAACGCATTTTGCTGGTGGACGCCTGCCGCGAGACGAAAGACTCCCCCACCCGAGGGGGGGCGGTCCTGCCCGGCGAGTTCCTCAAGGCCTTCGAGAGCGCGC
The DNA here is from genome assembly GCA_022711695.1 of Verrucomicrobiota bacterium. Taxonomy (GTDB): domain Bacteria; phylum Verrucomicrobiota; class Verrucomicrobiia; order Limisphaerales; family JACRJZ01; genus JACRJZ01. Next base: position 4,975 of record JAKLEJ010000092.1, read on the forward strand.
GCGGCTGCGCCGTGATCTTCTCGTGCAGCGCCGGGCAGCGATCGTGGGAGGACCGCGACGAAGCCAACCAGGGGGTTTTCACCCGGTTCTTCATCGAAGCGTTTCAGGGCGCGGTGCGGGGCGACGATCAAGGCTACATCCGTTTGGGCAAGGCCGTGGAATACGCCACGAAGAACACCGAGGATTGGGTGCTGAGAAAGCAGCGAACGCAGCAGACCCCCCGCGTTCTGGACTGCGACGCCTCCTGGCACGACATCCCGATGGCGATCGACCCCGAACGCACCGAAGCGGCGGTGAAACGCGAGGCCCTGCGCAAGGAGGCCGTCGGCTGGATCAACCAGGTGCGCATGAAGCACCCGGAGCGCCTGAGCGGCCGAACCTTGGACGAAGTGGAGGCGGCCCTGAAGAGCGAGAGCGGCGACCGTTTGACCCGCCTCCTGGAGCAGTGCAGGAAAGTCTATGAAGGCAACGACGCGCCGAGCGTTGACGCCTTTGCCGCCTGGTTCTCCCAGTTTGCCGCAGCGCGCCCGGCGGACGTGGCGTCCAAGCCGACGCCCGAGCCCCCGGCAAAGCCGGCGGTTGCGAACAACCCGACGCCCCCCGAGGTCGTCGGCAAGGGGGCCGCCCCATCCGGTCCGCCTGTGCTGAAACTGAAACTTCTGAGAAGCGTCGCCCTGTCCACGGGCAACGCCCAAAGACTCTCCGCCGATCTGCTGAAGGCGCTCAACGCCTCGGGGCTTTACCGCAGCGCGCCCCTGACCGAGCGGGAGCAGCACTCGACCAGCATCCGGTCGATTTCCGAATACGATCGGCTTCTGGCGCTGACCGTCACGAAATGGGCTGTGGACAAGGAGTATGACCTGGCGGTGGAGCGCCGCACCTCGACCACTCCCTACACCCCCACATGCCGGATCGAGCTGAACTGGCAATTGCTCGACAAGAGCGGCAAAGTCCTCGCTCAGAACTCGCTTGCCGAGAAGTACGTGGGCGAGGAGGTGGTTCCCCAGAAGCACCGCAAGGACAAGCCGGCGGAGGAGATTTTCGAGCCGGCGATGCGCCTGGTGGTCACAAAGCTGACGGGCCAACTGCTGGCGGCGCCCCGCTAGCCCTGCGGCCCGGGCGGTCTGCGGACCGCCGCCAGCCGATCCACTCGAACCTCCCGGGCGCCCCCACCCTCCCGGGTCCGAAGCCCTGCCTGCGAGCTGACACGGAGTCCAGCCATCGGACGCGCCGCGGTCATGGATGCCGAAGCCGGCTTCGGGCTGCGTCGCTTTTGGCAGTTTACAGACTGCGGAAGACGAACGAGATTAACGCCCGAGTTATGCAAGATGCGACGACGATCCAACTGAAACGCGACTGCAATGCGGTGCAAATTCCCCAGGGCGCGCAGGTGCTGCTGCCCGCGGGAACGTCGGTGGAACTCATCCAAACCTTGGGGGGCTCCTATACCGTGCGCGGCCCGGCGGGGTTGTTCAGCATCGCAGGCAAGGACGCCGACGCGCTGGGGTTGGTGGCCGCGCCCGCGGCGGCGCCGGCTGCCAGCGGCCCGGCGGCGCCGGTCGAGGAGAAGACCGTCTGGGAAGTCCTGCGGACGTGCTTCGACCCGGAGATCCCCGTCAACATCGTGGACCTGGGGTTGATCTACGATCTGGCGGTCGAACCCACGACCGCCGGACGCAGCCGTGTGAGCGTGAAGATGACGCTCACCGCGCCAGGGTGCGGGATGGGCACTTACATCGCGGCCGACGCCCGGGAGAAACTGCTGGCGACTCCGGGCGTGGAGGAAGCCGCCGTGGATGTGGTGTGGGATCCGCCCTGGCACCCTTCGATGATCACAACCGAGGGTCGGAAGACCCTGGGGCTCGAGTAAGTGCCTTCCAGACGCGCAGAGCCTCGCTGACGGACCAGGCCTGGGCATCGCAGCCCCGTGGGGTGTGAGGCGCGTCGCCGTCGATAATCTCCGGCAAGTGTCCCAGGCATCCGTTGTCCATGAGTCTTTCCATGCCCAGCAAGTAGGCCCTGGCGGCGGACACCGCCCCGGGCTGAAAGTCCCAGGCGCGGGCGAGCGCCTCGCAGAACAGGGGCAACTGCCAGAGCCAGGCCGTGCCATTGTGGTAAGCCGGCTTGCGGCGCGTGTCCTCATCGCCTTCGTAGCGGCCCCAGTAAGGCATCCCCGGGTCGTTCAAGAGCCGGCCATCGGAGGCGCAAACCGGCAGGGGCGGATGGGCCGGCAAGGGAGCCAGGCTGCGAATGGCGCCGGGGACCAGGAGGTGTCGCTGGGCAGCCGCCACACAGCGCCGCGCCCGATCGCCGTCGATCAACCCGGAGGTGACCGCAAGCAGGCAGTTCGGCCGCAGGCAATCGGACGGGGCGGCCTTCGAAGCGGGGGTCCCTGGGCCCGCCAACAGCACATCCGCCAGCCACCCCTGTCCCTCGAGCCAGAAGCGCTGCCGGAACGCCGCAGAAGCCCGGTCGGCCAGCGCCGTCCAATCGTGGCCGGGGGATGGCAGATCGAGGCGGGCCAACAACCGCAGGAGGCCGATCCACAATGCCTGGATCTCCACGGGATAGCCCTCGCGAGGAGTCCCCGCCGGGTAGTTGGTGTCCATCCAGGTGAAATGCGACGGGCTCCAGATCAGGCCCGACTCCGGGTCCATGCGGATGCCGTTGGGTGTGCCGGAAGCATAGTGGGCCGCGATCGACGCCAGCACCTGGGCGAAGCTGCGCTTGCCGCCATCCACCGGCGTGGAAAGCAGCAGCGCTTCGCCTCGCAGGCGACCCCAGTCTTCGCACACCCGGCTGTACCACAGCGGCGCGTCGCTGGTGTCGCGATTCGAGGCGTCATCCCCATGGATGGCGTTGGGAAGGGTGCCGCGATCCTCGAACCGGCCAAAGGTGGCCAGGAGCCGGGTGACATCCTCGGTCATCCCGGCAGCCAGCAGGCCGCGCGCCGCGATCAGCGTGTCCCGACCCCAGTCGAGGAACCAAGGGTAGCCGGCAATCACGGTCCGTCCCTGGCCGCGTCGCACCACAAACGCCTTGAGGGCGGCAATCAACCGCCGCTCGAAGCCGGACTGGACCGGCGCCACGGGATCGCCGTGGCCGACTGTGGCAGACTCTGGCTCGCTCTCCGCCGTCACCACCAGCAGCGCGGCCTCCCCTTTGGCCATTGGGGCCTCGAACCAGCCCGGGCTGAAGGCGTCCCCTTCGGCGACCTGGCCGCGAGTGGCTTCGACCGGGTGCGCAATCCGCTCGCACCACTCGGGCTCCGGGTGATAGAAGCCGCGGTCGCAAAACACGCGCAACTGGCGGTCGGCCGCCGGGGCAAAGACGAATCCCACAGGGCTCGATCCCGCTCCGCCGGACGTCGCTCCCGGCGCGCTGCCGGACTCCAGCGTGCGGGTGTGGGCGCTGAAATGGTGCTCCGCCCCTCCGTTGCGATGCGTCTCGCCGTGGAAGCTGCGATCCTCGATGTCCACTCGCAGCACCAGGCTGACCCGGCAGGAATCGGGCAGCTCGCGCCCCACGCGCGGCGGGGACGAAAGCCGCCGGAAACTCAGCGTCACCGTGTTGCGATCCTCCGGCATCGAGACCGCCAGCTCGATCTCGGCCGCCCGGGCGTCGCCGGCCGCGGCCAGGAATCGCCACACCGCGGGCGGCCCCGCCTCGAAGGCCACCAGGTTGTCCCCGTTAAGCGGCGTGATGAAACCATCGGCCATCAACCAGGCGCGCACGCGCTTGGCGAGCACATGTCGATCCACCGGGATCGAGGGATGCAGGTTGGCCCCCAGCAGGCAATCGTACTTGGAAGCGATCCGGCCCAGATCGACACACAGCCGGGCCATGCCGCCCCGGCCGTTGGTCAGCAGCACCAACGGGCTCGCCCCGGGCGCGACGACCGCCGGAGGCGCCGAGGCCATCGAGAATTCCTCGCCGCCGCACACACCGCCAGAAGACGGCAACGCCGACGGCTGCGGCTCTCCGGAAGCGGCCGGCGCGGACTCGGAAGCCGGCAAGAAACGGACGCTGGCCCGGATCGTGGACAATCCCGCCGCATAACGTTCGATTTCGAGGGTTCCCTCCCCCGCGCAAGTCCCCGGCGCAAAGCAGGCGACGTGGCCCTCCTGGACGCGGATGGACTGAGCTTGTCGGGCCGGGCCCGGGCCGGTCTGCAGCCGGACGCGGAACGGCCCCTCATCCTGAATCAGCAGCCAGTGATCCCGCGGCACCGGGGTCACACGCCGCTGGTCGGACGCATGCCAGACCACCACGGGGGGATAGTGGCCGCCTTGCGCCACAGCCTCGAGCCCCGCGCGCAAGTCGCTTGAAGGCGCCCCGGCCGCCAGCGCGGACGCGCAACCCAGGAACCGCGCCGGGCTCTCGTGGACCCACCCGGCCAGCCAGGACCAGTCGAAACTGCCGATGCTCTCGGCCGGCAGGAGTTGGGCCAGCGCCTGCACCGCCCAGGCCGCCCGCGCCCTCGCCAGGGCGTAGGCCGACAACGGCGCCGCCTGCGCGTTGGAGACTGCGGTCCGAGGAAAACGCGAACCCGCAGCCGACGCCTCCGCCGCTGGCGCCGCGCAAAGATCGATCAGGTGAACCGCGGCGGGCGGCAGTTTGAGTTCGACCTTCCCATCGGGACGGCGTCGCGATTGGGGCAGCGGCTGACCCAGCATGTCGTTGTCCGCATGCCTATCCCGCGCCGGGGTGAACCCGGGCAGATCCAGCGCGACCGTGTGCGAGCCCTCGAGGTCGGTGTTGGCGAGCACGAGCACGCTGTCGTTTGCGCCCGCGGCATCCCGCCGCAGGGCATAGACGGCCGAATCGGCCGCGCTGAGCCGGGTGAGCCGGGCGCCATCCTGAAAACAAGGGTGCGCGGCCAGCAGTTCGTTCAAAACCGCCAGTTCGGAGACGATGTTGTCGTGGTGATCCCAGCGCAAGCCGCGGCAGGAATGAACGTTGATCTTCTCGGGGGCCAGCCATTCGACGCCGCAGGTGATGCCGTAGGCGCCGCTGACGCTGGTCAGGGCGCAAAGCCGGTTGCGCAGGAGCGACCAGGCCCGGCCGCGGGCGGCCAGGCGGTCGTTGTCGTGGGTTTCGCTGTAATGCAGGTAAAGGCCCGCCCGCTCGCACTGGCGCAGGCTGTAGTCCAGGTAAGAGGCCACCTGGCGGCCGTCATAATTTTGAAAGAGCTCCGAGTAGGCCCACTGCATGCCGCCCTCGGTGAGAAGCTGCTCGGTCGTCTCCAGCGCCCCGCCCAG
>JAKLEJ010000093.1 GCA_022711695.1 Verrucomicrobiota bacterium
CAGCAGCAGGAAATACAGCGGTGAACACCAGAGCTCGACCTCCTGCGGCGACTTGACCCGTTCGGCTTTGGCGGCGATGAGGCCGGGGAGACGGTGGAGGTCTTCCTCGCGCAGGAAGGCTCCGCCGCTGGTCCGGGCCAGTTCGGTCAGGAGCCCGTCGTTCATGCCCGGCTCGCTGAACTCGAAGGCAGGCTCGGTCACGTTGAAGTCCAGCGGCGTCTCCGGATCCTGCTCCACGAAGAACTGGTATTGGCCGGGGGCGGGCGCGACCAATTCCCCGCGGTAGAGCCCGGGTTGCTCCGGGATGGCCCGGAGGGTCACGGGCGTCCGGCGTCCGGTCTCACCCAGTCTCAAACCGAAGACCCCCTGGACGGACGGGTCCTGGACCGGCTCGTAAGCAGGCGAGTAGAGCCGGGCATAAATCGCGACGCGCTCGCCGGTGGCGTAGTTCTGGCGGTCGGCGGCCAGTTGGGTGCGTTTGCTGCCGCCCATCAGGCGCTGGATGGTCAAGCGCTGCATCATCTGGCCCCAAAGGGCGGTATAGTGCGCCTCGCCGACGTTGCGGCGCCACCGCCAGGTATTGTCGGTTCCCACAAACATCACCTGCCCCAGGCCGTAGTGCTGGAAGGCCACCACCGGCATTTTGCCGGCGCGCGTCTCCCGGGCCGGATCCGCATCCACCAGCAGGACTTCGGCGGCCGGTTTGGGCCGCGCCACGCGCGCCACCCAATAAACCGGCGGCAAGTCCTTCCAGATGGCGGCGCTTTCCTCCTCGCGGTCGCTCAAGCGAAGCATCGGGTTGGCCCGTCCCGAGGCGGTCAGTTCCAGGCGGATGGGCTTGTCGCCAACCGGATCGCCGGCCGGTTCCGCCAGCCCGGCCTCCAGCTCCACAGGCAGCATGCGTTCGAGGGTGCTCCGCCGGTAGCCCGAGGGCATGTGGCGCTTGCCCGCCACCACGATCAACGCCCCGCCGAAACGGCTCACCCACTCGTTCAGGTTCTCCTGGTTCTGCACGGTGAGCCGCCGGGGATCCGCATCGCCCAGGATCACCAGGTCATACTTGAAGAGCTCGTCCTTTCGTTGGGGAAACCGCTCCAGGTACGGCGAGTTCGTCCCGCGCGCGAGGTTGGGGTCGCCCTCGAGAAGGACGCACTTGAGATCGATGCGCCGGTCCCGCAGCAGCATGGCCTGGAGGTAGCGGAACTCCCAGCGCGGGGACTGCTCGACCATCAGCGTCTTGATCCGGGTGTCGATCGCCTTCAGCCGCTGGGAACGGCTGTTGTTGTCCTTCACGGTCTCGTCGGCCAGCGGCTCGATGCTGGCCTTCAGTTCGAAATCCCCCGGCGTTCCCGGAACGAAACTCAGCGTCAGGGTCTGCTCGCCGTCCGCCGCAAAGACCAGTTCGCGCTCGGCCGCCAGCTTGCCGTCGAGCAGCAGCTTGAGCGCCGCCTTCCGGCCGGTGAAGCCCTGCGCTCGGACGCGAACGACCGCCGAGGCCTCCTCCTTCACAAAGGCGACGTCGGGCGCAAAGAGGCTCGCCACGATGAGGTCGCGGGGCGAGGTCAAGCCGACGCCCCAGGTGTAGAGCGGCACGGCGTCCTGCCGCAGGAGCGCGGCGCTCTCGCGCGGCGAGCCGCCCGAGTTGTTGGCCCCGTCCGTCACGAGGAAGATGCCCGCCAGCGGCTGGCCGCGCTGGCGGCTCAGGACCGTCCGGAGCGCGTCGCCCAGGGCGGTGAGCGGGCTCTGCGGGTCCAGACGTTGGACCCACGAATGCCGCCGGAGGGCCTCCGCGGCGTCCGGGGCGGCCTTGGCTTTTGCGGCGGCCGTCTCGCGCGGCAGCTCCCCGAGGCTTTGCCCAAAGGCGAAGGGGACCAGGTCATACTCCTGCTCCAGTTGGGCCAGCAAGTTAAGCCGGGGATTGGCCAGGGCGGCCTTGACCAGTTCGACGCGCGAGGGCGCCTCCAGGGGCGCGGCCGCATTTTCGGGCAGGCTCTGCCGCAGGCCGTTGGTGGGGTGGAGCGTTCCCAGGGCGATGGCCGCGCGCTTGCGGGAATCCAGGTCCGTCCGCGGATCCCTGATGCGCATCGACAGGCTGTCATCGACCAGCAGGACGAGGAGGCGGCGGACGCTGCCCTCGACGGTGAAGGCGAGGACGGGCTTGAGCAGAATCAGCGCGAGCAAGGCGAGGAAGGCGATGCGGAGGGCGGCCAGCAGGCGGCGGCGGGAGGCAGAGATGACCTGAGGACTGCGGCGGTAAAGCCACCAGGCCAGGGCGCCCGAGAGCAGCACCAAGGCCGCAACCCACAGCCCCTGGACGCTCCCGCGAAACGCCAGCGTGAAGTCCGAGACCCCGACCGCTTCCGGGGCCCGCACACCCAGCAGTTTGAGCAGGAGATTCATCGGCTGCGGCTGAACCATTGCGCCAGACCCATCTCCATCACGGCGGTTGCCAGCGCCGCCACCAGCAGGGGCAGCCAGAATTCGGCGCCCTGGCGTTCGCGTTCCACCTGCGCCTTCCAGGTGAACTGCGGCGACCACTGGCTGAGACGGACGGTCCCGGAAAGAAGGCGGCGCTGTTCCTCGGGCAGTTCCTCGAGCTGGGACTCGGCGGAGTCCGGTTGGGCGGCGAAGCGCAGGACCGCGGGCGGATCGATCCCGCGCACATCCAACTGGTAGAGGCCGCCCCAATCGGTTCGATCGTATTGGACTGCCGGCCAGCCGTCCCGCATTTCGACCCGGCGGCTTTCGGGGCTGGCGCCGCCAGCCGACGACGGCGGCGCCGCCGTCACCTCGCGGCCGAGCCAATCCGGCGGGGCCCGGCGCGCGAACCGCTCGCCCACTCTCACGTTCAGGGCTTCATCCTCGCGTTGGGCCACGGCCCCGAGCAGACGGTGCATGAGCGGAACAAAGCTCAGGCGGACAGGCAAATCGTTCCAGGCGGTGTCGGCCGTGCTGGCGAAGACGGCCAGGCGGCCCAGGCCGTAGTCGCGTTCCATCAGGGCGGGTTTGCCATCCGCAAACCGCGCGATCACGCGAGGCTCTCCGGGGGCGGGTCTGGCGGGCCTGTCGCTGGCTGCGGAGGTGTCGTGGGTCGAGGGCGCGCCGGCAGCGGCGGGAACCAGCTCGAAGGCGCGGTAGAACCGCGCGGAAGCCAGCGTGCCGCTGCCCGGGTCGTTCCAGAGGGACACCACCGGATGGTCCAGGTTGCGGTCCTGAAGGGCGAAGAATTTCTCCTCCTGGTCGGCCTGGCCATAGGCCGCCCCCAGGGTGGCCGGCAGCAGGTTCCACTTGCGGGCCAGCACCTCGTTGTAGAAAGCAGGATTCACCCGGCCGCCCAGGAACACGATGACGCCGCCCCCCTGCGCCAGGTAGTCCTCGAGGCTGCGAACGCAGGCCTCCGGAAGCTCGGCGACGTTGGCCAGGATGACCGCGTCATACTCGCCGAAGCGCGCGCCGCCTGCCTCGGCCGCGGAGATGACGAAGGGCTTGATGAAGTAGCCCGGAGCCTCGCTTTCAGGCACGGGCCGCAAGGCGTGCCGCAGGAAGAAGGTCTCGCTGTCCCGCGGCTCGGCGCCGGGCTCGCCGTCGATCAGCAGCACTCGGGTGTCGCGCAGGGCCCGCGCCACCAGCGTCCGGCGGTCATCGGCCGGCAGGCGATCCTCGTTGACCCGGGCGGTGACCGCGTGGGGGCCCTCGGTGCGAAAGCGGGCGAAGAAGGTGACCTCGCGGCTGGCCCCGGGCGGCAGGACCTCGATGCTGAACTCGTCGCAGGGCGGCTCCGAATCCACGTTCAAGACCACCCGCAGATCGCGCGCTTCCTCCCGGCCGAAATTGGTCACCCGCGCGCGGAAGCGGACCGGCTGCCGCAGCGGGACCAGGCCGCTGCCCAGGGCCAGATCGCTCACCGCCACGTTCGCCTCCTCGTTGTTCCCCACAAAGAGCACATGGGCGCGAATCTTCTCGCGGACCTGCTCGAGCTTCCGCTGAATCTGGGCCAACTGCCGCCAGCCCTGGGCCTGGCCGTCGGTGAAAACGTAAATCTCTCCGCGGAGGACCAGCCGTCGCTGCAGCGTGTCGATGGCCTGCTGGATGGCCGGGGCGAGATCCGTCCCGCGGTCCACGAGAGGGGCCTCCCGGATCATCCGCCGCGCCAGGCTCAGATCGAACGTGGGTTCGGGAATGGCCGCCCGGACCACGTCCGAGGCCAGGAGCAAGGCCACCGAGGAGCCCGCCGGCATGCTCTCCAGCGACTGGGCTGCGGCCTTCTTGGCCCGCTCGAAACGGGTCGAAGTTCCGTCGCTCATCCCCATGCTGTAGGAGTTGTCCAGAATGAGAATGGCGGTCACCTGCGCGCCAAAGAGGGTCTTGGCCAGGCGGCTGGACACGGGCCGGGCCAGGGCCAGGGCCAGCAACGCCAGCAGCAGGCAGCGCAAGGCCAGCAGGATCAGGTCTTCGAATTGCAGCCGCCGCCGGTTCTTCTCGACACTCAGGCGCACAAAGCGCATCGCCGCCCAGACCACCTTCTGGAATTTGCGCCGGTTCAGCAGGTGGATGACGATCGGAACCGACACGGCGGCCAGACCGGCGAGCAGGATGGGGTTGAGAAAGCTCACGTCGGTCGGGCCGCGCTACCGGGCGGTGGTCCGGGCCCGGAAGGCCAGGTAGCCGCTGAGCATCTCGTGAAGCGGCTGCGCCGTGCTCACGGGCACGTAGTGGCATTGGTTGCGCTCGCAGCCCTCGCGCAGCCGGGTCCGGAAGGCCTCGACCTCGCGCAGGTAACTCCGGCGGATTTCCGCCGGGCGGGTCAGGATGGGCGGGAGGCTCTCCAGGCCCTCGAACTCGACCTGTCCCACAAAGGGAAACTCGAGCTCCCAGGGGTCCATCACCTGGAACGCGATCACCTCGTGCCCGCCGAAGCGCAGGTGCTGGAGGCCCTCCATGACCCGGTCCTCGTCGTCGAAGAAATCGCTGATCAGGATGACAATGCCCTTGCGGCGCACCTGGTGGGCCAGGTCGTGCAGGACGCTCCCGATGGCTGTCTGCTGCCCCGGTTCGCAGGCGGCCAGGCGGTTCATAATCCGGTGGATCGTGTCGCGGCTGTCGCTCCGGGGAGCGTAATCTTTCATCCGCGCGTCGAAAATCCCCAGGGCCACCGCGTCGCGCTGATGCAGGATCAGGTAGGCCAGGCAGGCCGCGATCGTCTTGCCGTACTGGAACTTGGTGATCGGGCCCGATCCGTAATTCATCGACTCGCTGCCGTCCAGGAGCAGGTGGGCCGCGTAGTTGGTCTCCTGCTCGTACTGTTTGATGTAATAGCGGTCCGTGCGGCCCAGCACCTTCCAGTCCAGGTGCCGGGTGTCGTCCCCGGGAGCGTATTCCCGGTGTTCGTCGAACTCGACGGCAAAGCCGCGGTAGGGGGACTTGTGTTCGCCGGCCATGTAGCCTTCGACCACAAACCGGGCGGCCAGCCCCAGCGACTCGGCGCGCGAGATCGTCTCGGGATCCAGCAAGCGCGTTTGATCCGGCGACGCCATGCTTCAGCCGCTCAGCGGAGCTTCTCGTCGCGCGGGACCGCCTCGAGGATGCGGCGGGTGATGTCGTCCGCGGTCACCCCTTCGCTCTGGGCGGCGAAATTGAGGATGATGCGGTGGCGGAAGACCGGCAGGGCCAGGGCGGCCACGTCCTCGCAACTGACATAGACCTGCCCATTGAGGATGGCCCGGGCCTTGGCCGCCAGGATCAGATTGAGCCCGGCTCGAGGCCCGGCGCCCCACGTCAGCCACTTCTTGCAGAAATCCAGGGCCTCGCCGGACTGCGGGCGGGTTACCCGGACCAGTTTCTGGGCATACGCGTAAACGTGGTCGGCCACGGGCATGCGCCGCACAATCCGCTGGAGCTCCAGGATTTCCTCGGCGGTCAGCACGGCCTCGGGCTTGCCCGCCGCCACCCCGGTGGCCATCTTCATGATGTCCAGCTCCTCGGCCCCGCTCGGATAGTCCACGTGGATCATGAACATGAACCGGTCGAGCTGGGCCTCGGGCAGCGGGTAGGTGCCCTCCTGCTCGATGGGATTCTGAGTCGCCAGCACGAAGAAGGGATCCGGCAGCGCGTAGTCCGTTCCGCCGACGGACACCTTGCGCTCCTGCATGGACTCGAGCATGGCCGCCTGCGTCTTGGGCGGCGTGCGGTTGATTTCGTCCGCCAGCACAATGTTGGCGAAGATTGGGCCCTTGAGGAAGCGGAACTCGCGCGCGCCCCGCGCCGGATCCTGGTAGATGACCTCGGTGCCGGTGATGTCGCTGGGCATGAGGTCCGGGGTGAATTGGATGCGCTTGAAGGACAGATGAAGCGACTGCGCCAGGCTGGAAATGAGCAGGGTCTTGGCCAGGCCTGGCACCCCCACCAGCAGCGCGTGGCCGCGCGTAAAGATCGCGATCGACACCTGGTCGATCACCTCGTTCTGGCCCACGATCGCCTTCGCCAGCTCCGTCCGCACCCGCGCCGCGGACGTTTTCAGGTTCTCGACCGCTTTCAGGTCCTGGTCGGCCTCGAGTTGGGTTTGCGGGGAGGAAGGCGTGGCAGTCATTGCTGGTGGAAGGCGGAAATGAGTGAAGGCGCCGCGGTGGGGCCGACCCTTGTGGCCGGAGATCCCGGCACAACAAAGGCCGGCCGCCGGCTGCCTGTGGCGCCGGCATCAAAACACGCTGCCATCACGATGGTGCCCATGAATGGGGTTACTCTGCAATCCCGACGCTGGCTGCGCAACCTCTATTCAGGGCGCGAACGTTCCCTGTCGCATACACGGCAGGCAATGTTTGTGCGCCGGACCTGACTCGGAGCTTATGGGGTTGAAGTCCCCTGCGGGCCGAACGAACGGAACCCCGAGCCAAAGGCGACTGCGGAGCAAGCGCCCGCGGGAAGGAAGCTGGAGGCAAGGCCACAGAGGCGATGAACAAGAACCGAATCTTGGAGCAAGAGTTAATGGAGAAGGGGCCGCAAAGGCCAACCTTCTGCAAGCCCTGCGGAGGGTATGCGCCAACAAAGGCAGCGCGGGAGTCCGCCCCGGCCTTGTCGCGGGGCCTTTTGGCGCGCGCGGGCAGAATGACCGTGCCGTAATGTTCGGCCATCTCCTGGCAGGTGCGCCTGCCGCAGAGTTGACTCCAGGCTCTTGCGCCATTGTTGGTGACGTTCGCAGTTCGCAGAAACGGCTGCACTTCAAGCCTGACGGATCGGTGCGGATGTACTCCTGCCACAACAGCCGCAGCGTGACGTTGGGACGGCGCACTTCTGGTTGAGTTCGCTCAAGGCGAGTCGAGTCGCGGCGACGTCCTGCCCATCGCCAGCGGGCGGGGTGGACAGCGCCTCTCCAGAATTGCCAGATTGCCGTCCATCTGCCATAAAGTCGCGCGCGACCATGACACAGCCACGCCGCCGCCGGAAGCCCGAGTTGGTTCTTTCGATCGACATGGAGCGAGTCTCCGCCCTCGCTTTTCAAACGCAGGGCGGCGCAGCCTGGCTCATGCAATTCCACCCGCTCGAAGGCGGCGCGATGCTTTACACCGAGGGGCCGGTTCGGTGGGAGCCTCGCGCTGGCGGCGCGTGGTCCCAGCGGGCGCCGGGAACATCAACGCCGAGGCAAGCCCGACTGAAGGGCGGGAAGCCTGCGGCGGGGCGCATCGGCTTGCCTGACGGCCGGCCGCTGCCCCAAGCGGGAGAGACGGGTGGATGGGAACTCTTCCGTCTCCCGCCGGGGCAAGCGTGTCGCGTGGAGCGCCGTGGCGCCGTTCCCGCCAACCTGCGTCTCGGAGTCCAACCCCAGGCGGGCTTTGCCGCGGGGGTTCTGGAGCGGTAGATGGCAAACCCATGAAACCAATCATCCATTTCGCCATGCAATGCCCGCTCGTTGTCCTGATCGCTGGCATCTCTCTCGCCCTTGCGCGCGGGGGCGTCGCCGCCGCCCCGGTAACCGACGACTTCTCCTGGGTCCGCGGGGCGAATTACGTCCCCTCGTATGCCCGCAACGACGTGCAGACCTGGATGGATTACGATCCCGCGGTCGTGGACCGCGAGCTGGGCTACGCCGCGAAGCTCAGGCTCAATTGCGTCCGCGTCTTCCTCCAGGCAGCCGTTTATGAGCGCGACCCGAAGCGGTTCCTCGACCACTTCGAGAGCTTCCTCGGCTTGTGCGCCAAACACCGCCTCCAGGCGATGCCGGTGCTGTTCGACTCGTGCTTCGGCGAGTTTCCCAACCTCGAGGAATACCGCGAGAAAGACTGGATGGCGTGTCCCGGGCAGAACCGCCTCGGGCCCGAACACTGGCCTGCGATGCGGAAGTATGTCGGCGACGTGGTCGGCGGGCACAGGGAGGACTGGCGCATCGTGCTGTGGGACGCGATGAACGAGCCGACCTGCACCTCCTTCTACAAAAAGCCGGAGGACAAGGAGGCCATCCACACCTTCGTGAGGGAGGCGCTCGGCTGGGTCAGAGCGCAGCGGCCCCGCCAGCCGCGCACGGTCGGCTGGATGCACAGCCAGGAAATCGGCCTGGCGCAGGACGACGTGGACGTGCTGGGCTTCCACAACTATCGCCGGGACCTGCGCGAGGACATCCGCCGCGTTCAGGAACTCGGACGCAAGCTGGGCAAGCCGGTCCTCATCAACGAAGTCGTGATGCGGCCGCAGCAGCCGTTCGAGTTTGCCATGCCGATCCTGCGCGAAGAGAAGATCGGCTGGGTATTTTGGGAACTGATGTTTGGCAAGACCCAGTTCACCCGTGACGCCAACTCCATCCAGGGCCTGGTCTATCCCGATGGGACCTGCCGCGACGCGCGCGAAGTCGCCGCCGTGATGAACGTGGGCGTCGAGGAGGCCCGGCGGCTCTTCCCACAGCCCCGCCCGGCCCCGCCGCCGCTGGCGGGCGAGGTCCCCGCCGCCCCGCGCCTCTTGTACGGCGACGCCCCCCGCCACGGACGCCCCTTCGCCAAAGATCCCACAGTGTTGCGTCTCGGTGATCGCTATCTGATGTATTACTCGATGGCGCCGTCCACCAACCCAGCCGTGCCCAAAGGCTGGGCCATCGGCATCGCCGAAAGCCGCGACCTTGCGCAGTGGAAAAAGGTCGGCGAGATCCTCCCCGAACAACCGTGCGAGAAGAACGGGCTGGTCAACGGCAAGGCCCTCCTCCTCGGCGGCAAGGTCCACCTCTTCTACAACTCCTACGGCAACGGGAAGAACGACGCCCTCTGCCACGCCGTTTCCAACGACGGGCTGAAGTTCACGCGCAACCCGAGCAACCCCATTCTCCATCCCACGGGCAGTTGGAACTCCGGCCGCGCCATCGATTGCGATGCCTTCGAGTTTGGCGGCAAGCTCTGGCTCATCTACGCCACGCGCGATCCCTCGATGCAGACGCAAATGCTCGTCGCGGCGACCGCCGACCTCAAGAGCGACTTTGGCCGAGGCGCGTGGACGCCCGTGGGCGAGGGCCCGATCCTCAAGCCGGAGCTGCCCTGGGAAACCCGCTGCATCGAAGCGCCCTCGGTCATCCAGCGGGGGAATACGCTCTATCTCTTCTACGGCGGCGGCTACAACAACGATCCTCAGCAGATCGGCTGCGCCGCCAGCGCCGACGGCCGCACGTGGACGCGCCTCTTCCGCGAACCGCTCATCCCCAACGGCCAGCCCGGCGACTGGAACGCCAGCGAAACCGGCCATCCCGGCGTCGTCACCGACACCGATGGCCGGACGTATCTCTTCGTGCAGGGCAACAACGACAGGGGTCGCACCTGGTTCCTCTCCGCCTGCGAGATCGCCTGGCAAGGAAAGCGGCCGGCCGTGTTGTGGGATTCGACCCGGCGGCGCACAGCGAGGATGGAATCGCGTTCTCGAACGGCTGGACCTGCTGGCGCGGTCGCGGCCCGCGCGGCGACGGCCTGCATTACGCCAACACCGCCGGCGCCACCGCCGCCTGGGAAACGGCCGGGGGCGATGTTGTGCTCATTCACAAGGCGGGTCCCGACTGCGGCCTCGCCCGGGTGCTGATCGACGGGCAGCCGGCGCCATTGGCCGAGTTCGACACCTATGCGGCGATTGTGGAGTGGAACCGCCGCCGCGTGCTGGCCACGAATCTGCCGCCGGGCCGGCACACCGTGACGGTGGTCGTCGCGGGCAGGAAGAACGTAAAGGCCTCGAACGCCTACGTGCAGATTGT
>JAKLEJ010000094.1 GCA_022711695.1 Verrucomicrobiota bacterium
CCGCGGCTGACGAAGTCGAGCAGACTCTGGCGCAGCACGCTCTCGACTGCGACCCTGTCGGCGCCGTGCTTCCTGAAGATTTCCCTGGCCAGGTCCGCGTCCGTGGGGGTGATCCACGGGCCCGAGCTGTTGTTCATGACGATGGCGTCGAAGCGTTTGAGAGTGTCGGGCAGGAACAGCGCCAGGTCGCCGCTGACCACCGGCTCGAAGGCCCCGGTTTTGGCGCCGATGGCCTGGAGGGCGGCGGCGCCGTAAGGAATGCAGTAGCCCTTGTGCGGATCCTTGTCCATGAGATGCGCCGGGGTGTTCCAGATGAGCACACGCCGCGGTTTACGAGGGGCAACCTGCGCTTTGGCCGGAGCGGCCTCGAGGATGCGCCGGGCTTGATGCGCCGGGATTTCCGATGCCGCGGCCGCGAGGGCGCTGCCGCACCACCCGCACAGGAGCCAAGGAAGCAATCGAACGATCGTTTTCATGGGTCAGATTCACCGGGGAGATACCACAACGCAGCCGCGGCGCCCAACAAAAACCCGAACCCGCGCGCAGGGCGCCCGGTCTGACGCCGGGGCCAGGCGGCGCATTTTCTTCTGGCCTGAGGGGAAAAAGCGGAAGAAGGTCGGGGCCGACCGAGGAACGAGATGGAGACCATGTTTTGGGACAAGCGAAACGAAACCATGGGGCGCCCGGCGCTGGAGGCGCTCCAATTGAAGCGGCTGCAGTCCACCGTGCGGCGCCTGGCCAGGCGGGTGCCGTTCTACCAGGAGAAATTCGCCGAGCGCGGGCTGAAGCCGGCCGACATCCGCACGCTGGCGGACGCGCAGAAACTGCCCTTCACCACCAACGCGGACCTGCGGGCCAGTTACCCGAAAGGACTGGTGGCGGTCGGCCCGGAGTCCTTGGCGCGGCTGCATACGTCCAGCGGCACCACTGGCAAGCCCAAGGCGCTGTTCTTTTCGAGGCGCGATGTCGGCAACGCCGCCGACCTCATGGCCCGGTGCCTGACAATGACGGGAGTGACCCGTCAGGACGTGCTCCAGAACATGATGACCTACGGGCTGTTCACGGGCGCGCTGGTGATGCACTACGGCGCCGAGAAGGTCGGCTGCCTGGTCATTCCGGCCGGCCCCGGCAACTCCGAGAAGCAACTGCTGCTGATGCAGGATTTCCGCAGCACGGTGCTGCACATCACCCCCAGCTACGCCCTCTATTTTGCGGGCTTTCTCGAAAGCAAGGGGATCGATCCCCGGAGAGACCTGGCCCTGCGGAAGGCGTTTGTGGGGGCCGAGCCCTACACCGAGGAGACCCGCCGCAAGATCGAGCGCACGCTCGGGGTGGAGGTCTATAACTCCTACGGGCTGTCCGAAATGAGCGGCCCCGGGGTGGCGTTCGAGTGCGCGCAAAAGCGCGGCATGCACCTGTGGGAGGACAACTACCTCCTGGAGATCGTCGATCCCAAGAGCGGGCAGCCGCTGCCGGACGGGCAGCGGGGCGAGCTGGTGCTGACCACGCTCTGCCGCGAGGCCATGCCCATCCTTCGGTATCGCACGCGCGACATCACCGCGGTGATTGCGCGGCCCTGCGCCTGCGGACGCACCCATCGGCGGATCGACCGCATCACCGGCCGCAGCGACGACATGCTGATCGTGCGCGGGGTGAACATCTACCCGCAGCAGATCGAGCAGGTGCTCATGGCCATCCCCGAGGTGGGGCGCAACTACGTGATCCAACTGGAGGGCCTGGACGAAATGACCGTGCGCGTGGAACTGGCCGAGGGCGGTTTCGACGGCCAGGTGAGCCGGCTGGCGCGGTTGCGCGAGGAAATCGGGGCCCGCCTCCGCGCCGAGATTCTGACCAAGCCGAAGGTCGAGCTGGCGCCCCCGGGCAGCCTGCCGGTCAGCGAAGGCAAGGCCAAACGCGTCATCGACACCCGCAAGCTCTAAGCCCGCCCATCCCCTGCCCCAGCCATGAACACCGTCCGAATCGTCGCGGTTTTCGTCCAGAACAAGCCGGGCGAAACCGCCCGCATCACCCGCTGCCTGGCCGAAGCCGGCGTCAACATCCGCTGGGTGACCGTCGCCACCAGCGAGCAGGTGGGCGTGATGAAGTTCCTCGTGGACAAGTCGGAGGCGGCCTTGCGGGCGCTGCGGGGCCAGGGGCTGAGCGTGTCCAGCCTGGAAGCCCTGGCGGTCGAGGTGAAGGACCAGCCGGGCTCGCTGCAGGCGGTGGCGGAACTGCTGGGGCGCAGCGCGGTGAACGTCGAGAACGTCTCGGGCTTCGTGGCCAACAACCGCGCCATCGTCGTGCTGGAGACGCAGGACCCGGCCAGGGCGCACGCCGTGCTGGCCCGGCACGGGCTGCGGCTGCTCTCGGAGAAGGAGATGCTCAGCCTGTAGGAACGCCGCGGACCGGCTGAAATTTTTTCTCTTTTTGCCGCTTGCGTTCCACCGGGCTTGTGCCAGCTTATGCGCACTATGAAGAAACTGTTTGGTATTCTGACGTTGGCTGCCTTCGCGATGGCGACGACCCTGTCGGCCGAAGAAGGCAAGTGTTGCGAGAAGAACAAGCCCGCCCAGGGCGAAAAGGGGACCTGCCCCGCCGGCGGCAACAAGAAGGGCTGTTGCCCGAAGGACGGCGCTGGCGAGAAGACCTGTCCGGCCAAGGACAAGACCCCGCCCCCGCCCGCCAAGTAAGCGTTTTGCTTCAGACAACCCCGCGGCGACCCCGCGGGGCTTTTTTTGCTCAGAAGCGCACCAGGGAATGGACCGGGAGGCCGGCCAGCTTGCCGCGGCCTTTCAGGAAATCCAGTTCGATGACAAAGGCGACGCGGCGGATGTCGGCGCCGGCCTTGCGGAGGAGACCGACGGCGGCGGCGGCGGTGCCCCCGGTGGCCAGGACGTCGTCCACCAGCAGCACGCGCGCTCCGGGCCGCAGGGCATCCACGTGCATGGCGATGGTGTTGGAACCGTATTCCAGGTCGTAGCTCTCCTCGATGGTCTTCCAGGGGAGCTTGCCCTTCTTGCGGATGGGCACCAGCCCGCAGTTTAAGCTCAAGGCGGCGGCGGCGGAAAAAATGAAGCCGCGGGCGTCGATGCCGACAACCGCATCCACGTCCCCCGGCGCAAAGTTTTCGGTGAGCAGGCGGATGCTCGCCGCAAAAAGCCCGGCATCGGCCAACACGGGAGTGATGTCCTTGAACTGGACGCCCGGCTTGGGAAAATCCGGCACATTGCGGATGGCGGCGGCGATCCGGCTGGCGGCGGTGAGGTCGGTCATGGCAAAGGAGAGGCTGCGAGGGAGGGGCTTGGCGACGGTTATTTGCGCTGGGCCTCCATCTTCTCGATCATCTTGCGGAGCTTGTGCAGGGCGATGTTCTGGATCTGCCGGACCCGCTCGCGGGTCACGCCAAATTTCTCGCCCACCTCCTCGAGGGTTTTCTCGCTGCCGCCGTCCAGTCCGAAACGGTAGCGCAGAATGGTTTCCTCGCGCGGGTCGAGGGTCTTGACCATCTGGCGCAGCATGCGGGTGACGGTCTTTTCCTCGAGCTGCTCGTAGGGGGTGTCGGCGTTTTCGTCCTGCACGATCTCGCCGAAGGTGTTCGAGTCGTCGTCGCCGATGGGGGCGTCGAGCGAGGCGGGGCGGATGGCGGCCGAGCGCATCTGGGCGACGCGATGGACGGAGATGCCCATCTCCGCCGCAAGCTCCTCGTCGGTCGGTTCGCGGCCGATCTCCTCCTGAAGCCTGAGGGAGAGCCG
Organism: Verrucomicrobiota bacterium; assembly: GCA_022711695.1. Taxonomy (GTDB): domain Bacteria; phylum Verrucomicrobiota; class Verrucomicrobiia; order Limisphaerales; family JACRJZ01; genus JACRJZ01. Next base: position 3,753 of record JAKLEJ010000094.1, read on the forward strand.
GCGCATGCGGGCAATCTTGTCCACGAGGTGCACCGGCAAACGGATGGTCTTGGACTGGTTGGCCAGAGCCCGTTTGATGGACTGCTTGATCCACCAGGCGCCGTAAGTGGAGAGCTTCCCGCCCTTGGCAGGGTCGAAGCGCTCCACGGCCTTCATCAGGCCGATGTTCCCCTCGGAGATCAGGTCCAGGAGCGGGAGGCCGTAGCCCTCGTAGTCATGGGCGATCTTGACCACCAACCGGAGGTTGGCCTTGATCATCTGTTCGCGAGCCTTCTTGTCGCCCTTCTTGATTCGGGCCGCCAGGGTCACCTCCTCGGCGGGGGTCAGAAGTTTCACCTGCCCAATCTCGCGCAGGTAAAGCTTGATGGCAGTGTCGCCGTCGTAGCGGCCGCGCTCGCGCTCCGGGGCCGCGGGCAACGCGGCCTCGTCCCGGGGCACCACTGCCGGCTCCGCAAAGGCCTCGCCAGGAACGGCAACCGGTTGGGACGCCTCAGCCAGGGCTTCCTTGGCAGAGGGGCCGGCGGGCTGGCGCTTCCGAGCCGCCAGCTTCGCGCGGGCCGCTCCAGGACTCGCAACCGCCTTCTGGCCCTTCCTGCGACCCTTGCCCGATTTGCCTTTCACTGCCATACAGGGTTCCACAGCATGAATGTCATTCCGCATGGGCGGCAAGCAAATTACGCCGGTTTTGACTTCTTCAATAGATTTGCATTTCTACAGCTTCTGCGCTTTCTTCAGCAGCCGCTGGGCCGGTCCTCCCCGGCCGACGTTAGTCTTGGGGGGGAGGCTAGGCCAGCGGGTTGGACAAGTCAATGAAGGATAACAAGTCAGACCGGTTTGCCACCCGGGCGGTTCACCAGGGCCGCGGCTATGCGGGCTCGACCGGAGCGGTGATGCCCCCGGTGTTTCTCACCTCGACCTTCGCCAGCGGGAACCCCGACGGCTTCGATTACACCCGGTCGGGAAACCCGAATTTCCGGCTGTTGGAGCAAAGCGCGGCGTCCCTCGAGGGCGCGCGGCATGCCACCTGTTTCGCCAGCGGAGTTTCCGCCATCACCGCGGTGATCTCCACCCTCAAGAGCGGAGACCTGGTGCTGGCGGAAGAAAACATTTACGGCTGCACCTACCGTCTGCTGGACCGTGTCTTCGGCAAGTTTGGCATTCGGGTTCACTATTGCGACCTGAGCCGGGTCGAAAACTGGGCGCAGATCGGGCGGCGCCGCCCGGCCCTGGTCTGGATCGAGAGTCCGACCAACCCGCTCTTGAAGATCGTCGATGTGGCGGGCATCAGCGCGCAGGCCGCCGGGGAGGGAATCCCGGTGGTGGTGGACAACACCTTCGCCTCGGCCTGGCTGCAGCGGCCGATCGACCTGGGGGCCACGCTCTCATTGTCCTCGACGACCAAGTATGTGAACGGCCACAGCGACTGCCTGGGCGGTTTCGTGGCCACGAACGACCCCGCCTGGCATGAGCGCATGGTGTTCGCCCAAAAAGCGCTGGGGCTTCAGCCCTCGCCCTTTGACGCGTGGCTGACGACGCGCGGGCAGCGGACCCTGCCGCTGCGGATGGAGCGGCATTGCGCCAATGCTTTGGCGCTGGCCGCGTGGCTCGAGCAGCGGAAGGGTGTGCGCCGGGTGCGCTACCCGTTTCTGCCCAGCCATCCCCAACACGAACTGGCGCGCCGCCAGATGAAAGCGGGCTCCGGGATGGTGGCGCTGGAGTTGGACTGCGCCGCCGAGACGGCCCTGGCGTTCTGCCGGCGGCTGCGGCTTTTCACGCTGGCGGAAAGTCTCGGCGGAGTGGAGAGCCTGATCTGTCACCCGGCCTCGATGACCCACGCGTCGGTGCCCCCGGAAGTGCGCCGCCAGGTGGGAATCGGCGACGGGCTGCTGCGGCTGTCGGTGGGAATCGAGGATGTCGAGGACCTCAGGCAGGACCTGGACAGCCAACTGCGGGAGGTGCTGGGCGTATGAGCGCGCGCGATCTTTGCCGGCAGCCGGTCTGGCAAGCGGCGGAGCTGGGGCGGCCGATTCCGGATTCGCCCCACGCCGTCTCCATGGCGTTGCCGCGGTGGCAGGACGTGGTGGGCTACGAGGAGAAACGCCCCGAAACCATGGCCCGGCTTTCGAGCGGTTATCCGCGGTTCGTCATCCATCCGCTGGTGCAGGCGCTCTCCAGGGAGCTGGCCAGGGAGCCGGCCTGCCTGCCCTTCCCTTCCCGGCGCGCAGCCGAGGAAGCCGCCGCGTTCGTGGTCCGACATAGCGGCGAGCCCGCCGAAGTCCGGGCCCGGGGCGGGCTGCACGGCGTCGTCACCACGGAAGCGGGGTTGGCGGACTTGCGCAGCTTCTGGCAGCACACGGGGCTGATCGTTTCGACGCGGCAGGCGGAGGCGTTTTTTGGCGGCAGCCCTCCGGACCCGGACGGGCGCGAGGTCCTGAAAGCCTTGCGCCGCCGGGTGGCGGAGTTCTACGACTGCGCCGAGGACGACGTGCTGCTGGCGCCCACCGGCATGGCCGCGCACTACGCCGCTTTGCGGGCCATCAATGCCCGCAGCCCCGGACTGCCCACGGCCCAACTGGGTTTCCCGTATGTCGATACCTTCAAGCTCCAGGAGAAGCTGGGGTTTGGCGGCATCCTGCTGCATCAACTGGCGGGCATCGAGGCCGAGGTCGCCACCCTGCTGCGCCATCGCGCCCTGGGCGGCTGCTTCTGCGAAATCCCGGGCAATCCGCTCCTGGGCTCGGCCGATCTGAGGAAGATCACACCGCTGCTGCGGGCCCACGCCACGCCGCTGGTGGCGGACGACGTTGTGGCCACGCCGCTGAATGTCGATCTGAGCGGCCACGCGGACCTGATCGCGACCAGCTTGACCAAGTTCATCGCCGGCACCGGCGATGTGATGGGCGGGGCCCTGGTCTGCAACCCGCGTTCGCCCTATCACGCGGAGCTCAAAGCCCACGCGCTGGCCCGACACGAGGAACTGCTGTGGCAGGGGGACGCCGAAGTGCTCCTGGCGCAGGCGGCGGGCTTCCCGGAACGCATGCGTCAGCACAACCGCAGCGGGCTCCTGCTGGCGGAACGGCTGCGCGCTCATCCCCGAGTGGAACGGGTCTGGTATCCAAAATGGGAATTCAGCGAGGTTTACGAGGCGGTGCGGCGGCCCCAGGGCGGCTGGAGCGCGTTGATCACCTTCCTGCCCCGCCAGGCGGAGTCCCGCGCCCCGGGCATCTTCGACCGCCTCGAGGTCTGCAAAGGGCCCAGCCTGGGAACGGTCTTCACCCTGGCCTGCCCTTTCACGCTTCTGGCGCACTATACCGAGCTGGCCTGGGCCGAATCCTGCGGGCTCTCGCGTCATCTCATCCGGCTTTCGATCGGACTGGAAGACCCCGAGGACTTGTGGCGTCGTCTGGACGCCGCCCTGCAGAGCGCCTGAACCGCCCGACCGCCCCTCGCGCGCCGCCGTTGCCTCTCGATGCAATCGGGGCGGCGCAGGCGCTGTGGCACTTCCCCCCGGAACGGGTGAACACGGACCTTCGGCGTTGGGCCGGCAGGGGGAGCGCGCGCGCGGATTCGATGCGACACTTTCGGATTGTCGGGGCGCGGCCGGCGCCTACACTCGGCGCATCTATGAAGCCTGCTGAGAATCGTCGCGAGTTCCTGAAAACCTCGGTGTGCGCCGGTCTGGCCCTGGCGGGTCTGGGCTCGGGGCTGCGCGCTTCGCTGGCAGCGGCGGAGCCTTTCAAACGGCCCGGAAAGCCCCGGTTTCCGCTCAGCCTGGCCGCCTACTCGTTCCGGGACTTCTTCAACCACAAGGATCCTGCCAAGCGCATCACCCTCTTCCAATTCATGGACTTTTGCGCCGACCAGGGGCTGGAGGGAACCGAACTGACCAGCTATTACTTCCCGCCGAAGGCCGACGCGGAATTTCTGCTGCAGGTGAAACGCCACGCGTTCCTGCGCGGCCTGGCCATCAGCGGCACCGCCATCGGCAACAACTACTGCCTGCCCAAGGGCGAGAAACGGGATGCCCAGATCGCCCTCACCCGGCAGTGGGTGGACCACGCCGCGCTGCTGGGAGCGCCTCACATCCGGGTCTTCGCCGGGTCCAAAGGCAGCCTCGAGGCGGCCGAAGCCAGGAAGATCTGCATCGAGACACTCGAGGAATGCGCCGACTACGCCGGCAGGAAAGGCGTGTTCCTGGGTCTCGAAAACCACGGCGGCATCGTGGCCGAAGCGGAAGACCTGCTCGAAATTGTGCGGGCGGTGAAGAGCCCCTGGGTCGGGATCAATCTCGACTCGGGCAACTTTCACTCCGAGGATCCCTACGCCGACCTGGCCCGGTGCGTCCCCTACTCCGTCAACGTGCAAATCAAGGTCGAGGTGCAGCGCAAAGGGGGCAAGAAAGAGGCCTCGAACCTGGAGCGGATCGCCCGGATGCTGCGGGACGCCAATTACCAGGGGTACGTGGCCCTGGAATACGAGGCCGCCGAAGACCCCTGGCAGGCCGTGCCGGCGTGGCTGAAGAAGATGCGGGCCGCCCTGGCGTGAAGACATTCCAAGGCGCGGGAGTTTGTCCAAACGGCCCGAACTGGCGCCGCCCCGGACTCGCGCGGACGCCGCCGCCCTGGATTCCCCGGCTCGAACCTCTCGACCGTTCCCGCCCATGCACCTGGCTCGCCTGCGCCTGAGAGACTTCCGCAACTACGCGCGGCTGGATGTGGAATTCGCGCCGGGTTTCCAGCTCCTGCTCGGAAGCAACGCCCAGGGCAAGACCAACATTCTCGAGGCCATTTACCTGATGGCCACGCTGCGCTCGTTCCGGGGGGTGGGCGGCGCCCAGATGATCCGGCACGGACAGAAGGGCTATTTCGTGGGGGGCCAGGTGGTGGCGCAGGCGGACCATGACATTCGCATTTACTGGTCGCCGGCCGAGCGCCAGCTCAGCCTGGACGGCCGGCCGGTGCGCCGCTTCAGCGACTACCTTGGGACGCTGCGCGCGGTGGTGTTTTGCACGGAGGATCTGCAGTTGGTGAAGGGAACCGGGCGCATTCGCCGCCGGTTCATGGACCTGCTGCTCACGCAGACGCGCCCGACCTACCTGGGGGTGTTGCAGAGCTACGCGCGGGCGCTGCGCTCGCGCAACGCTCTCCTGAAACAGCGCAGCGCCGACGAAGCCGCCCTGGAGAGCTTCACCCGCGAACTGGTCCGGCTCGGAAACGAAATCACCCGCGCGCGGCAGGAGCTGGTCCCGCGCATCTCGCCGTTGACGCGGCTGGCGCACCGCCGCATCGCCCACGACGCCGAGGAGCTGCGGCTGGAGTACCAGCCGAGCGTAAAGGAGGACTTCGCCGTGGAGCTGGCCCGGTCGCGAGAGCGGGAGCGGGCCTATCGCATGACGCTGGTGGGCCCGCACCGGGACGACCTGAACCTGCTGCTGAACAACCAGCCGGCGGCCCAGTTCGCCAGCGAAGGCCAGAAGCGCACCCTGGCGATCGCCCTGAAGATGGCCCAGGCCGAATACCTGAGCGGACTGATGGGCACGCCGCCGGTGCTGCTGATCGACGACGTGATGGGCGAACTGGACGTGCGCCGCCGGAGCGGTTTGCTGCCCCTGCTGGAGAGCGCCCAGCACGCCCGCGGCCAGGTGTTCATGACCTGCACCGAGGAGAACTGGCCGCGCGAGTTGGGGCGCGATCTCAAGCGCTGGAAGGTGGAGGGCGGCACGCTCGCCGCCGTGGCCGGAGCTTCGTAGCAGACTCCGGTCACTCGGCCTGGCTGGGCTTCATCGAGAAGGCCAGGCCCTTGCGGATGTTCTCGCGGTTGCGGGCGTCGTAGAACTCGACCGGATTGAAATCGTCCGTGAGAACGATGCCGTGCTCGGGGTTGACTTCCATGACGCTGGCATAGGCCGCCTCGACCAGCCAGCGGACGCTGGAGTGAACGTGGGCGAGGTCGGGCGGCCGCACAAACTCCAGGCGCGGGCGGTCGCCGGCAACAAAGAGCACGTTGCCGCCCCGGTTGGAGTGAATGCGCACCCCGGCGAACACGGACCGCAGGGTCTTGTCCAGGGAAGCGGTGAAGAAATCCTCGCCGGGGCTGAAGTTGCCAAAGCTGTTGATGACGAGCACGCCGCCGGGGCGTAGCGCCCGCCGGATGGCCGTGAAGGCCTCGCGGGTCATGAGATGCGAGGGCGAGGAATCGCCCAGGAAGGCGTCCAGGATCACGGCGTCATATTGCTTGCGGCACTGGTTGAGGAAGTAGCGGCCGTCGCCAATGGCGATGTTCAGCCGGGCGGGGTCCAGATCGAAGTATTGCCGCCCCAGCGGCACGACGTCCGGGTTGATCTCGACCACATCGACTCGGGCGCCCTCGCGGGCAAACTCCATGGGGACGATGCCCACGCCCAGCCC
>JAKLEJ010000095.1 GCA_022711695.1 Verrucomicrobiota bacterium
GCCGGGCGCCGAGCGGGAAGTCTCGCTGCGTTCCGGCGCAGGTGTGGCGGCGGCTTTGCGCAGGCTGGGACATGAGGTTCGCGAACTGGACCCGCAGTCGCCGGATTGGACGCTGCCCGCCGGCACAGAGGTGGTGTTCCTGGCCTTGCACGGCGTCTATGGCGAGGACGGCGCGGTGCAGCGCCGGCTTGAAGAATTGGGCGTGCCTTACACTGGCTGCGATCCCGAGGCCAGCCGGATTGCGTTCGACAAAATCCTGACCAAGGAGCGTTGCCTGGCCGCGCGGGCGCCCACGGCCCCCTGGAGGGTCGTCGATTCGGCGGACGCGCCCTGGCCGCGCGGCTGGCAGCCGCCGCTGGTGGTCAAGCCGGTCTGCCAGGGCTCCAGCGTGGGCTTGAGCTTCGTGCGGACGTTCGAGGAATGGCCCGGCGCGCTGGCCGAGGCGCTGCGTCACGACGGCCGCGCTCTGGTCGAAGAACGGATCGTCGGCCGCGAGTGCACCGTGGGGATTCTGGAGGACCGGCCCCTGCCGGTGGTGGAGATCCGCCCCCGCCAGGGCGGCTACGACTACCAAAACAAGTACACCCCCGGCGCCACCGATTACTTTTGTCCAGCCGGGTTCGACAGCGAGGTCACCCGCCGCATCCAGGAAGCCGGCCTGGGCGCCTTTCGCGCGGTCGGCGGGCGCGATTACGCGCGAGTCGATGTCATGGTCCGGCCGGGCGGTCAACCTGTGGTTCTGGAGGTCAACACCCTGCCGGGGATGACCGAGACCAGCCTCCTGCCCAAAGCGGCGGCTGCGGCGGGCCTGAGCTACGAACAGCTTTGCCAGCGCATCGTGGACCTGGCGCTCCGGCGACGGCCAGGCGCCGCAACCCCTGGGGACGGGGGGCGCAGGCTGGCGGGGCGTCTAACCTGAAGGACGGCTCTATGGGACTGCTAAAACGCAAAGCGGGCAACAAGCGCATCCGGCCGCGGAACGTGCTCGAGGTGAAACTGTCCACCGCCCAGGTGCGTCGCCATCGCTTCCGCGTGCTCTTTTACACCAGCGCGGCCTCACTGGCGGTGGTTTTCGCGCTCTATGTCTGCTGGCGCGTCGGCGAGACTCTTCTGAACGTCTTCATCTACGACAACCAGCAGTACGCGCTTGCGGTGCTGGACATCCAGACCGACGGGGTGATCGCGGCCGGCCAAATCGAGCGCTGGGCGGGCGTTCGGAAGGGCGACAACCTCTTTCAGCTCGATCTGGCCCGCATCAAGCGGGATTTGGAACTGGCCCCCGCCATCGAATCGGCGGCGGTCGAGCGGGTGCTGCCGCAGACGCTGCGGCTGCGCGTCGAGGAGCGGGAACCGGTGGCCCAGGTCATGACCGCCGTGCTGCGCGGCGCCAACGCCCCGGCCCAAAACTCGGTTTTCCTGCTCGACGCCCAGGGTTGCGTTTTGCTGCCGCTGGGCCCCTCCCAGCGGGCCGTGCCCCTGGACGCGGCCGAGCGATACCCCATCCTGGTCGGCGCCAGTCCCGGCCAGTTCAGTCCCGGGCGTCGGGTGGACTCGCCGCAGGTGCGCGCGGCCTTGCGCTTGCTGGCCGCCTTCGACCGCTCCCCCATGGCTGGCCTGGTGGAATTGAGCCGCATCGACGTCTCCTCGCCCGAGGTGCTGATTCTCACCACCGATCAGCAGAGCGAGGTGGCCGTGCGGGTGGAAGACCTGGAGCGGCAGTTGAACCGATGGCGGCTGATCTACGAGGTGGGTCTCAGCCAGGGGCGGCGCATTGCCTCGCTGGACCTGTCGGTGATGGAGAACATCCCCTTGCGCTGGCAGGACGAGACGCCGCTGGCTCCGCCGGTCTCGCCCAAGATCAAGAAAACCTCACCCTATAAGAAACGGCATGTTTGATCCCAGCAACGTCATTGTCGGCCTGGAGGTGGGCACCTCGAAGGTGTGCGCGGTCGTGGGCGAAGTCGTCGAGGGCGGGCCGCCCAACATTCTCGGGGTGGGCCAGTGCCGCTCGCGGGGCGTGCGCAAGGGGGAGATTGTGGACGTGGCCCAAGCCGAGGAGGATATCCGGGTGGCCCTGGGCCAGGCCGAGGACATGGCTGACGTCGTCATCCGCGAGGTGTATCTGGGGGTGAGCGGCGGTCACATCGGCGGCTTCAACAACCACGGCTCCCATCCCGTGCCCACCGTGGACCGGTGCATCACCGAGGAGGATGTCGAGCACGTCATCCAGAACGCCCGCGTGGCCAGCCTGGGCGCGGACCGTTACGCCATCCACGTCAATCGCCACCACTTTACGGTCAACGGCCAGGAGGATATCGTCGATCCGGTGGGCATGGTCGCGCCCAGCCTTGAGGTGGATGTCCACATCACTTACGGCAATTTCAACCGGCTCCAGAACCCCATCCGCCTGGTCAAGGGCCTCCAGCTCGATGTCGAGGGCATCGTCTTCAACGGCCTGGCGTCGGCTCTGGCGGTGCTCGCGCCCGAGCAGAAGCACCAGGGCACGCTGGTCATCGACATGGGGGGCGGGGCCACCGATTATGCGGTCTTCCAGGAGGGACTGATTCGCCACACCGGCGTGCTGGCGGTCGGCGGCGACCATGTTACCAATGACCTGGCCTACTTCTTCAAGCTGCCCCTGGTGGACGCCGAGCGGCTCAAGATCGAGGAGGGCGGCGTCGGCGCGGAGGAGGCGGTCAAAGGCCGCGTGGTCACTCTGGCCGGCGAGCACGGCATTTCCGGGAAGTCCGTCAACATCGAGCATCTGCGGCGCGTCATGACCGAGCGCCTCGATGAGACCTTCCGGCTTATCGAGGAGGAGCTGATCGACAAGGGGGTCATGCCCCGGGTGCGCTCGGGCGTGGTGCTCTGCGGCGGCGGCGCCAACATCCGCGGCATCGAGCGCCTGGCCGAGGATGTGTTCCAGGTCCCCGCCTCCCTGGGCAAGGCCAACGCCATGAGCGGCGCCGCCGACGCCCTCAACCAGCCCGAGTTCGCCACCGGCATCGGCCTGGTTCGCTTTGGGGCCATGCAGAGCCGCCGCAAAAAGGGCGGCTTCTTTGGCGCGCGCCTCTTCCAGAAAGGCGTCAAGGAAACCGTCGAACAATTCTTCAAACGCTCCTAACCCGGCCTATGTCCACGCTGCTTCCCGAGCCAACTTCCAGTCCGAGCCCCTCGTCCGGAACGAGCGCCGCCCCGGCGCCCGCCGCCGAGCTGTCCGCCTTGGCGGGCAAGACCGTTTCCATGAAAGTGATCGGGGTGGGGGGCGCCGGCTGCAACGCCCTGGCGCACATCGCCCGCTCCGGCCTCCAGCAGGTGGACTGCGTGGCCGTCAACACCGATGCCAAGGCCCTGGAGGCCTGCCCGGCGCCAGTCAAACATGTGCTGGGCGCGCGCATCACCCGGGGGCTGGGGGCGGGCGGCGATCCCGAGCGCGGTCGCGCCGCCGCCGAGGACGATCGGGAGGTCCTCGCCCGCTATTGCGCCGGCGCCGATGTTGTCTTTGTGGTGGCGGGTCTGGGCGGGGGCACCGGCACAGGGGCCGCTCCGCTCCTGGCCGAGTTGGCCCGCAGCGCGGGCGCGTTGGCGCTCGGCATGGTCGTCCTGCCCTTTGACTGCGAAGGCGCCCGCCGCCAGCGCCAGGCTCTGCTGGGCCTCCACCAGCTTAAAGAAGCCGCCGACTCGGTGATCTGCCTGCCCAACCAGAAGCTCCTGGCCATGGTGGCGGACAAGACCAGCGTGCTGGAGGGCTTTGGGCTTGCCCATGAGCTCCTGGCTCGCGGCGTGCGGGGCATCTGGAGGCTGCTGGCCCAGCCGGGGTTGATCAATGCCGACTTTGCCGACGTCTGCGCGGTGACGCGCGCCCGCCATGCCGAGGCCGCTTTGGCCACCGCCGAAGCCCAGGGCGAGGGCCGGGCCAAGGATCTTGTCGAGAAGCTCCTCAGGCATCCGCTCATGGACGAAGGGCGCGCCCTCAACGATGCCGCCTCGGTTCTCGTCAGCCTGGTGGGCGGACCTGACCTCTCCCTGGCGGATGTGAACGGTTTCATGGAGCAGATCAATCGCCACTGCGAGCATGCCCACATCATCCTGGGAGCCGCCATCGACGAAGCCTTCGCCAGCCGCCTGGCGGTCACCGTGCTTTCCTCCCGTCACGCTGCCAAGGGCGAGGCGGCGGCGGTCGCGGAGTCCGCTGCCGACATCCCACTCTCCGCCCTCGATCCCGAGTTTGTGCCCGCCGGATCGGCCAGCCGGCCGGCCGACCGCCATATCCCTTCCGCGCCCGTGCTGACTCCGGACAACGCCGGGCACATGCTTCAGAACCTGCCGCCGCGCGCCCGCAAACGCGCCATCAAGATGGTCCAAGGCCAGTTGCCCCTCGAAATCATCTCCCGCGGCCGGTTCGAGCGCAGCGAGCCCACCATCCGCTCCGGACAAAATCTCGACGTGCCGACCTACCTCCGCCGCAACCTCGTGTTCAACTAGCCAGTCCCCTCGACCGGCTTCCCGCGCTCGAGACCCAAATCCGCTCCGCCATCCGCGGATCCCGGGCGACGAGAAGCCAGGAATGGGCTCGCCCGGATGTTTGTTTGAGGAATCGGCTTCGGCATGCCCGCCAGCCTCGCAACAATGCCTGTCCCACGCGCGAGAGGGAATCTTGGGCGGGGCCGGGACCCTGCCCAGCCGTTTGCCCCCAGGATTGCCGTCCAACGCGCCAGGAGCGGGCTCGAAGGCCGCCCAGAGAGGCGCCGGCGGGTTCCGATCGGTCGCAGGCCGGCTCATTTGAGTCTGCGGCGCGCGCGTTGGCAGTGCTCTGGACGATCAAGGCCGGCCGAGGTTGATCCGCCAGGGTGATTGACACGCAGGTTTGGGGCTTCTGCCGGCTTGACCCAGCCGTGGTTATCGATACTCTGGGTGTAATGAGTTCCGCTCACACTCAAAGCGTGAGGCGGGCTGGCGGATGGGCGTTCACCCTGATCGAGCTGCTGGTGGTGATCGCGATCATCGCCATCCTGGCCGCGCTGCTGCTGCCCGCGTTGGGCCGGGCCAAGGCCCGGGCCCAGCGCGCCAACTGCCTGAGCAACCTGCGGCAGGCGGCGGTGGGTTTTCATCTGTGGGCGCTGGACCACGAGGGCAAGTTTCCCTGGATGGCCCCCGCCAGCGAGGGGGGGACCCAGAGCCTGCCCCTGGAGGCGTTCTACCAGTTTCTGCTGGCCTCCCGGGAGATCGACTCGCCGAAGATCCTGAGCTGCCCCAGCGACAAGGCGGTGAGGATGAAGACGACCTGGAACGAGTTTGCCAGCAACGCGCTGGTGAGCCTGTCGTATTTTGCGGGGATCTGCGCCAGCGAACAGGCCCCCGGCTCGATGCTGGCGGGGGACCGCAACCTGGGGGGGCTTGGGGGGATGAGCGCGTGCACGAATGCGACAGGGATGTTCTCGCGGGGGATCCGGGCGGGGTCGTTTTGGGGGACGGAGGTGGCGCTGCATGGGACGGCGGGGAATATGGCGCTGGGCGACGGGAGCGCGCACCAGTTGACGACGGCGGGGCTGCAGACGCTGGCGAGCAATCCGGTGGCGCGGGCGTGCAGCGGCAACCACCTGCTGTTGCCCTGCCCGGAATGCACGCACTGAAGGGCGCGCGAAGGCGCGCGGGGGCTCCTCACCCTTCGGTTCTGCTGGAAGGCCGCTCTTCGAAAAAGGGCTGGCGCCACGGGACAAAGTCGCGCGATACTCCGAGGATGAACCCGCCACGCGCCGCGCGTCTTCTTCTCGTTGGAGTCGTCGTCTTGTCGTTTCTGGTTTCAGCGGCGGCGGGCCTGGCGGCCGCTGGCGCGCCGCGGCAGACCGCCGCGCAGGTGTTGGCGGGTTTGCGATTGCCGCCGGACTGGCTGGAGGCCACGCCGGTGAACTGGGACACCAACCAACCCTGGAAAGAAGCGCGCCTGGAAATCCGGCGATTGCTGGCGCTGGACGAAGCGCACGTCCGCCAGGGGGTGAAGCTCACGTGGTTGTATGCGCGGAAGGGCGACATTGGGGATGGTCATGAGCTGCCCATGTACCTGTTCATGAGCGGCAACTACGATTGGGCGCTGAAGGAGTACCCTGGCCATCTGCGCGCCCAGGAAGGAAAAGGACCCACCCACGCCTACCTCTGTTACGCGTCGTGCCTGGCGCACTTTGGAGATTTCGAGGCGGCGCTGGCGATCCTGAACAAAGCCCTCGCCGATCTGCCGCCCAAGCCCTGGCGCATCGCCAGCCAGGCCAACATCGAAAACCAGCTTGGGGATCTCTACGGGCGGATGGGACAAACGGACCAGGCGCGCGCGCATTATGCCGAAGCCACCCGCCTGTATGGATTATCCGACCAGCCTTACGGGCGGCACCTGCTGCCGCGCAAGGCCGCCCAGGTGCAGGCGAAACTGCGCTTGATGGCCATGGGCTCGCTCGCTTCCGCCCAGCTTAAGGACGGCGTCCATCGCGGCAGCGCCATCGGCTACGCGGACAAGGCCGAGATCGTGGTGACGCTCGAGATCAGGAACGGCCGGTTCGCCCGCCTGGATGTCCAGCACCAGGAGAAGATCGAGTTGGGCGCCACCAAAATTCTCCCGCAGCGCATCCTGGAGAAGCAAAGCCTGCAAGTGGACGGTGTGACCGGGGCCACCGTCACGTGCCAGGGCATCGTGGAGGCCACCTACCGGGCGCTCCTCAATGCCGGGCTGCGCTGAGTGGTTCTCCGACAGGCAAATCGACGCCCGCAAACCGCTCTGAATGGCCTCCTCGCTGACCACCCCTGCTCGTGCGCCCGGGAAAGCCGCGCGGGCTTCGTCGGGGCAGCCGCGGTTCCGCCGGCTCGTCCAGGGAGTCTGCCTCGGGTGGTTCCTGGTGCTGTTCTTTGTGTTGGCGTGGCCCTATGGCGGCCGGATCGATTCAGAGCGATTTGCCCTCCGCGACCTGGCGCCTCTGGAACTGTTCCTTTGGCTCGACCCGCTCTCGGCGCTAGCCGCGGCGACGGCCGGGCGCAGCGTGTTCGCGGCGCTGGGGGTGGCGGCGGGGGTGTTGGCGGCTTGCGCCGTTTGGCCGAGGGCATTCTGTGGATACGTCTGTCCGCTGGGCACGCTTCAGGACGTCTTTGAATGGCTGGCGGGCGGGCGCGCGGCTCGGTTTCGCCTCAAGAATCCGGGCGCCTGGAGCGGCTTGCGATTCGGGGTGCTGCTCGCCGTGCTGACGGCCGCGGCGTTGGGGGTGATGCTGGCTGGGTTTCTTGCCGCCATCCCGCTGTTGACCCGGGGGCTGATGTTCAGCGCCGGGTGGCTGCAAGTCGGGTTAATGAAGAACTGGGGTCTGGCGGGGTCGTTCACGTTCGCCGCCGGGCTGGCCGCCCTGCTGCCGATCGGGGTGCTGGGCCTGGGCCTGCTGGCGCCCCGGTTCTGGTGCCGCTGTGTGTGCCCCACCGGCGCCCTGCTGTCCCTGGCGGGGCTGGCGGCGTCGCGCCGTCGCCAGGTGGAGACGATCTGCAGCCGCTGCGGCTCTTGCGTGGAGGCTTGCCCGTTCGGCGCGGTCAACGACGACGCCTCGACCCGTCCGCTGGACTGCGCCTATTGCCAGACCTGCGCCAGCGTCTGCCCCACCGGCTCGATCCACTTTGGACCTGCCCAGCCGGGAAGGTCCGCCGCGCCCGCAGGGCTCACCGGCAATCCGCTCTCGCGGCGAGCCTGGCTGGGTTCTGCTGTGGCCGGGGCGGGAGCGGCCATCGCCATTCGCGCGGCCGGCGCCGCGCCGGTCCCGCCGGTGCGGCCTCCCGGCAGCGTGCCCGAGGACCGGTTCCTCGACCTCTGTATTCGCTGCGGCGAGTGCTTCAAGGTCTGCCCGGGCGGCGTCCTGCAGCCGGCGGGATTCGACCGCGGCCTGGAGGCGTTTTGGACACCTGTGGTCACGCCCACCCAGGCCGGTTGCCACCAGGACTGCAACTACTGCACCCAGGTGTGCCCGACTGGGGCCATCCGCAGACTGTCGCTGGCGGAGAAACGCAAATTCCACATCGGCGTGGCCCGGATCGACCCGCAGGTGTGCCTGCCGCATGCCGGCGTTCGCGACTGCCAATTGTGCCATGACGAATGCGTGGCGGCGGGCTACAACGCTATCGAGATGCGGCCGGTGCGGCTGGCCACCGGGGAAGTTCCCGCCGGGGCGTTCAGCCCCGAGGAAATCGAGGCTATGTCGTCCATCCAGGCGCCGTTTGTGAAGGCGGAGGCGTGTGTCGGCTGCGGCCTGTGCGAATACCGCTGCCACGCTGGGCCGCATCGCCGGCAGAACCTGATCCCGCGCCGCGCTGTCGTGGTGGTGGCTCAAACCGCCTGAAGCCCGGCCCGAAGGTAGCCCAGGGCATAGGCCATGCCGGCGTGCCACGGAGCGGCGCAAGTCACCTGCGGAGCGTGGTCCGGGATGATCACGCCCTCGAACCCGTTGCGTTTGAGGATGCGCAGCACGCGCCGCACGGCCAGTTCATCAGGAGACAATCGTGCGGTGGCTGGGAGGGTTGCATAAAGGCGCAGCGCGGAGCGCGTGGGAAGGGGGGCTCGCTATTCGGGACCGGACGCGCGGCCCGGCGGCATCGAGCGCGGGGGGGGTTCATGGGACAACGACCCGGTAATAGCGCGCCTCGATTCCGGCGACAGGGTTGGTGACAACCAGTTGGCGCGGGAACAAAGCGGCGGGAAGCGTTTGCAGCAGTTCCCAGGGGCCGGTGGGCGAATCGGCCCGCTCCACCCGGTAGGAGCGGCCCAGGGCAATGCGGAAGCTCAGCGTCATCGCCTCCGGTCCGCTCCAGGCCACATCGTCGATGCGCAGGAGGCTCGAGCTGTCCAGCGGGTTCGTTCCCGCCAGGTACTCCTCAAGGTTGCTCTGTCCGTCCCCGTCCGGGTCGGCGTCGTCATCCGCTATCAGAGTCTGCGTGCCATGAGCGAACTCCCAGGCATCGGGCAGGCCATCGGCGTCGGTGTCGGGCGCGACGGCGGCGGGAGGCAGGCCAGGCGTGGGTGTGGCGGCCAGCCAGTCGATGGGATCGTCGCCATACGCATCTGGCTCGATGCGTTGCAGCGACGGCCCGGCGCCGTCGGCCGCCGGCGGCCACGGGGCCTTGTCGTTGTAGCGCACCTCATCCACAACAATATAGGGAACCCCGTTGGTGTCCGGCGTTCCAGGCCGTTCCAGCCGCAACCGTTCTCCGCTGTCCTGCAATGCGCCGCTCCAGGGCCCGGCTACCGTCACATTCGAGGCCACCTGATGTCTGGCTCGGAAGTCCGCCGGATTAGTCGCCACCAGCAGCAGGAACGCGCCCGGCTCCAGCGTCAGCCCGGCCGGCAGGTCGTAGCCCAGTCCCGCCACCCGCCAGGTGTTCGTCGGGAACGACGGATCGTACAGCGTCACGGCCGCGCCGGTGATGTTCCTCAACTCCACAAACTCGTCGCCGGCGGCGGGCGGGTGATAATGGATCTCGTTCAGAACCACCGGGCCCACTCGAGGTCCTGAATTGGCCTCGCCCAAGGTGGGTGTCTCCTGAGCGGGAAAGTGTTCTTCACCGACGCTGTCCAGGTGGCGGCCAAAAGTGACTCCGGGCTCCGCGGCGCCGAACCGGAATCCGTGGCTGTAACCGGTGAGAGTGCCGGCCGCGTCCGCGCTGAAGAGATAGACCGAATCCCCGTCTGCGCTGAGAGCGAAGCTGCTGTTGGTCCCGGGAGTTGGATTGAAGTCCCGTTCGCCGAACACCTGGAAACCCTGCGCGCCTATGGCTGTTCCAGGCAGGATGCGGCATTTGCGGGGCGCGGCGGGATCGTCGCTCAGAAACCACCCGCCGATGTCCGAGGGAGTCGGGGCCGGGTTGAAAAGCTCGATGGCATCGAGCCGGGGCGGGACGCTGGCGGTCAGGATTTCATTGATGACCACGGGCGCCACGAGCGGGGGCGGATCGTCCGTCCCTGGCGAGCCGCCCGCCCGCGAACTGGCTCGCCAGCGGCTGCCATCTTCGGGTGCCTGACTCAGGCCGGGCCGCGTCTGAACCAGCGAGAAACCGTGGCCATCGGCGGTGACCGGCCAAGGGGCGGTGT
>JAKLEJ010000096.1 GCA_022711695.1 Verrucomicrobiota bacterium
CGCATCGTGGTCGAGGATACGGGGCAAGGCATTCAGGCCGAGGAGATGCCGCGCATCTGGGAGCGCCTCTACCGCGGAGACAAGAGCCGGCACGAGAAGGGCCTGGGCCTGGGCTTAAGCCTGGTCAAAGCGGTGGTGCAGGCCCATCGCGGCCAGGTGACGGTAAAGAGCCAGCCGGGGGAGGGTTCGGCGTTCGTCATCACCCTGCCTGCAAGGCAGAACGGCAACCACGCTGGCTGAGAGCGGTCAGGCGGCCGGAGTCAGCCGGGCGCAGACGACGCGGCAGACATCGGCCGCGGCATGAGGGCGTCCGAGCTTGCGGGCCGCCCGCGCCAGTTGTCCCAGCTTGCGCGTGTGCAGCAATTGCCCGAGACGGAACGGCAGGTCCTCGACCCGGTTGGCCTTGGCGGCGGCCCCGTGCTCGAGCAGGAAATCGCTGTTGGCGGCCTCCTGCCCGGGGATGGGGTTGAGAATGAAGAGGGGTTTGCCCGCAGCCAACGCCTCGGAACTGGTCAGTCCTCCCGGCTTGCTGACGATCAGGTCGGACGCGGCCATCCACTCCTGCATGTTGGTGACGAAGCCCAGGAGGTGGGTGGGATGGCGGCGTTCCTGGACCGCCAGATCGCGGCGAAGCCGTTCGTTGCGGCCGCAGACCACCACCAGTTGCAGGGGCCGCTCGATCTTGTTGAGCTCGCCGAGAATCGAGGCCACCGGCCCCATGCCGAACCCGCCGCTGAGCACCAGCACCACGGGCAGGTCATCCCTCAAGCCCATCGTCTTGCGCAAGCCGGCCGCCTCCAGGCGCGCGGCAAAACGGGTCGAGATCGGAATGCCCGTGACCGCCACGCTCCCGGGCGGGGCGCCGCGGGCCACGAGCCGGGCCTTGGTTTCTTCCGCGGCCACGCAGTAAAGATCGACCGCCGGCTCCATCCACAGGGCGTGGGCCTCGAAGTCCGTGACCACGCTGGCCAGCAGCGGGACTGGCTGGAGGGCGCGCTGCGCCTTCAGGCGCCCCAGGATTTCCAGCGGCATGAAATGCGTGCACAGCACGGCGTCCGGCGCGAACCGTCCGATTTCGCGGCTGAACCGCGTGGTGGGCAACCCGGCCAGGAGGCGGCGCACCCGGGTCATCCGGCGGGAGAGCGACGGGTTATCCGTCTTGGCGAAGACGGCGCCCCAGACCTCGGGGGCGTGCTCGACCAGGTTGACGTAGCCCTCCACGTAGGCCTTGCGATAGAGACGCGGGGTGAAGTCGAGGACGTCCAGGCGAAGGACCTTGTCCACCGGACGCTCGCAGCGCCAGGCCTCCTCGAGGGCCGCGGCGGCTTGCAGATGTCCCGCCCCGGCCGTCACCGTCGCAATCAGGATGTTCATGCGGTCTTTCGCTGCGGCCCCGGCCGTGGTCTGTCGGTCCTGACTTCGCATCGCACGCATCTTGCGTTCTTTGCGCGCCGCAGGCACGGCAGCCAGGAAGCGCCGCCTGCGGAAACAGGGTTCAGGCCTCGACCTTCACGCTCGGGCGCCGCGGCGACTCCCCGACCGGCGGAACAGGCGCGGCGGCCTCTTGCGCTTCTCCCGCGTCGGCCGGCGCCGCCGGGGCGTGACGGCCCCCGCGGGCGAAGCGCGCCCGCACCTCGTAGGCAAAACTGTCCACCACTTCGGCGTCGATGGGATCCCCGTTGAGCGGCAGCGTCAGGTTGAGCAGGCCCTCCTGCTCGGCAACATGGAAAAACTGGGCTTCGGCGATCTTGTTGGGCATGCACTCGAGGGGCCCCACGCTGACCACGCCATCGATCCGGCGCTGTCGCCATTCGTGCAAGGGCGTGCCCACCGTGAGGATGGCCTCGCCCCGGAGCGCGGTGCGCAGGTATTCCTGCGCCGCCTCGAGGGCCTCCGGCACCTCAGGCCGTTCCGGCCAGCCCAGCGCCTCGGCGGCGGCCTGGTAGGCGCCCGAGCGAATGCGGGACTGCACCCGCGCCGACAGCCAATCGGTAAAGCCGCGGTCCCGCTTTTCCGCGCCGGTCACCACCTCCGAGTATTCGAGCCATTCGGTGAAGGGGGCAAGCCGGGCGCGCAGGCCGCGCTCCTCGAGCTTCTCGACGATGAAGTCGTTGGCGAACGAATCGCAGCGCACGTAGATCTCGCCCACCACCATCACGGTGGGGAGGCTCTGCCGGCCGCGGACCCCTGCGAACTCCGCCGCGGCGTCGGCCAGCAGCTTGCGCAGGCCGAAAAAGCCGCCCGTGCCGGCCTGCCACAAGGCCTTCGAGATCGAAAGGCCGCCGGCGGCCTCGCGCTCGACCCGCGCCGTCAACTTGCGCAGGTAGCGCCGATAGATCTCGTTGGCCGCGCCCGGCCGGGTCTCGACCGGCCGCACGTCATGCAGGCAGTCCAGCAGCAGGTCGGAGGCGGTCATGCCCGCAAAGAGCAGCGCGGACAACCCGGAGGGGACGTTTTCGAAATAGCCGGTGTCGTTGAGCGGCCAGATGCGCACCCGGTCGGTCAAGCCAAGGCGTTCGAGGGCGATGTTGCTGAGCAGATTGTAGGCGCCTTCGCGGCAGGGGCCGAAGGTGTTGGGCATCAGCACGGTCAGGCGCTCTTCCGGATCGGGGGCGCGCTCGACGCGCTTGAGCAGGTTGCCCAGGGTGATGCACATGGGCAGACACTCCTTGCCCGAGGTGTGCCGCCGGCCCAGCCGCAGCGATTCGGCGTCCGGCATCGGAAGCGACTCCGCCCGCAGGCCGGCCCCGCGGAAGCACGCCGCCACCACCTGGGAGCCGTCGCTGATCCACGGGATGATCAGCGTTTCCTTGTCGGAGACCGCCTCGCGCAATCGCCGGGGCTGCAGCTCCACCCGGCGGAAATCATTGAGGAGGCCGCGCTGCGCCTGGGCGGCCTGGTCCTGGGCCACACAGTGCAGAAACGCCTCGACCCGGGTCTTGGTGCCCGCGTCGCCCGAATGGCCGTCCGTCTCGATGATCGCGAACGGCTTGCCCTCCATGATGTAGGCGAAGAAATGGAGATTGAAGCTGTCCGGGCCGCACGAGTAGTTGCTGCAATAGAGGCTGTAGATGCCGGGGGTGCGGCGGATCTGGTGCGCCGCCCGCAGGATGTCCTGCCCGTAGCCCCAATACATGCCGGGGAAGACCGGGATCGAGGCGTCCACCGGGTAGCAATCCACCGGGATGCCGATGGCCCCCTGCTCGCGCAGGATGGCCGGCACGTTCGAGTTGAGAACCGTGTTGTAGATGGTGTAGGGCCGGCCCAGGACCACCACCGGCGTGGTTCCACGCTCGCGGCAAAACTCGAGCGCGCGCCGGCCCAGCTCCAGGCATTGGCGGTCGAACCGTTGCTGGGTCTCCACGGCGGCGCGATGCGCCCTCTTCCAGGCGTCCTCCCCGCAGCCCGCCGTCTCCGCCAGTTCGCGGCACGCCGCCAGAAAGGATGGGGATTCCAAACCGCCCGCCTCGATATCGACCACCGGCGAGAGGACCTTTCCCGGAATGCGCCGGCCCAAATCCCAGCGCAGCAAATCCGGGCTGGCCTGGACGATCGGGCACGTGACCGCGTGGGGCTCGCCGTCCACGGGCGGCAGGCTGCGCACCATCGGCAGAAACAGGAAATCGGCGCCGGTCTCGGCCATGCGGCTGGCCAGCCCGTGGAACTGCTGGAGCGGCGCGCAATAGGGCACGTTCGATTCGGCGATGCCGCGCTTGAGCGCCGAATGATCGCACCCGCCCGCGATCAGCAGTTCGAAACCGATGCCCCGCAGAAAGGTCGCGAAAAACGGGAACAGCCCCTTGAGCATGAACTCATCGCTCAGGGCGACCGTCTTGCGCACGGGCGCGCCGGCGGCGGACGCGCGCGTTTCATCGGGCGGCCGCGTCGGCGATCCAGCCAACAGGCTGTCGGCCAGCTTCTTGATCAGCTCCTCCCGCTCGCGGAAAGGATCGGGCGCCAGGTCGGGCAGCTTCTTCTTGCGCGTGCCTTTGTCGTGCAGGGCGCAGCCCCCGCCCCAGGTGAACTGCTGGCTGCGGTCCGATACCCGCGTCCTCAGGCGCTCGATGCGGCAGAGGTTGCCGCTCCCGCCGCAACCAGCCGTCGCCCGGCACAGGAAATGATCCTTGGCTTCGACGCGCGCCGCGAGAAATCGCTCCGGGTCCAGCGCCGACATTTCCTCCGGGGAGGTTTCCTTGCGCGTGAGCAGGGCGATGCCGAGCGCGCCCACCGTGCCGGGATTGGGGGGGACGATCACCTGGCCGCCGGTCTGCCGGGCCACCGCCGCCGCCAGGGCGTCCGAGGCGAAGGGCATGCCCTGGCAGAAGATCGTCTGGCCCACCGACCGGTTGCCTTTCACGCGGTGCAGGTAGTTCTGGACGATCGAGTCGTAAAGGCCCGCGATGATGCTGTTCTGCTCGACGCCGCCGGCCACGGCTTCGTCGATGATCTCGGCCATGAACACCGAGCAATGCTGGCCCAGGGACACACCCTCCGGGGCCGCCAGGGCTTCCTGCCCCAGGTGAACGATGTCCCGAATGCCCGAGAACTTGCGGCCCTGTTCCTCGATGAACGAGCCCGTGCCCGCGCTGCAGGCCTCGTTCATGGCGCAATCGACCACGCGGCCTTCGGAGAGCCGGATATACTTCGCGTCCTGCCCGCCAATCTCGAAAATGGTATCCACCCGCGGATCGTAATGGCGGGCGCCTTCGGCGTGGGCGGCGATCTCGTTCAGCACATAGACCCGCTCCTTGCCATAGCAGGTCGTCAGGAGCGACCCCACGATCTCGCGGCCGCTGCCGGTGACGCCGAAGCAGGCCACCGGGCAGTGGGCCACCGGACCGGCCATGAACTGGCGGAGGAGGTCCTGGGCCGCGCCCACCGGGTCCCCCAACGTCCGCCGGTATCCCTCCCAGGCCGTCCGGCCCGAGGCGCCCTCGATCGCCACCGCCTTCGACCCCGTCGAGCCGATGTCGAAACCCAGGACCAGGGGCGCCGACCGGCCCTCGAGGGAAACCAGCGGCTGGGCGGCCATGCGCCGAACCTGCGGCAGGGCCGCGGCCAGCGCCGGAACCGTCTCGAGCTTGGTTGTGCGAAGCGGGACGAACAGATGGTCCAAGCCGGGCAGCCGCCGGGGGCGGCTGGCGCGAACCCGGCCCTCTGTGGCGCCGGTCGAGGTGCGCGTGCTTTCGGGCGGCGGGGAGGTCTGCTCGGCCGCCGCCAGGGCGCACCCCAGCGCCTCGAAGAACAAGCGGTCGTCGCCCTCGGCGCCGATCAGTTCCATGCCGCGCTGGCTGAGGTGCTCGCGGAAGGAGCTTTGCACGCGGGGCGAGCGACTGACGCCGCCGATCAAGGCCACCCGCGCCGGCGAAATCCCGGGCTTCAGCAGCACCAGCACATTCTCGCAGACGGCGTCGAAGAGCCCCGCCAGGATGCGGGCGCGATCCTCGCCCTTGTTGGCCAGGTGCGTCATGTCGCTCTTCAGGATCACCGGGCAGCGGCCCGAGAGGGCCGCCGGCTTGTCCACGGCCGCCGCCAGTTCGCCCGCCTCGTCGATCCCCAGGCAGAAGCGCTCCACCAACTGACGCAAAAAGTTGCCGGT
Source organism: Verrucomicrobiota bacterium (assembly GCA_022711695.1). Lineage (GTDB taxonomy): Bacteria > Verrucomicrobiota > Verrucomicrobiia > Limisphaerales > JACRJZ01 > JACRJZ01. The sequence continues at coordinate 5,600 of JAKLEJ010000096.1, forward strand.
TCCCTGCGAGCACCGGCTGTTCTCGCGAAAGACCTCGACGCCGCTGGCCCGCAGCTCGAGGACGGAGAAGCCGTGGCTGCCGATCGAGACGACCGTGGCCGGGCCGCTGCCGTGCAGAAACCGGAACGCGCGGGCCTGCGCCTGTTTGGCCGGCACCCGCGGCAAGGCCGCTTGTTTGCTGAAACGCCCGCTGACCGCCGCCCCCGCCACGCTGTCCCAATCCCATTCGGCCAGCGTCTGGCGCAGAGCCGCCGCGGGTTCCTTGCCATGTTCGAGGATGCGCCGCCGCGTCCAGCGCAGCTCCCCGCCTTCCCGCGTCACCTCCGCCACCTTGAGCGTCTCCGCCCCCAGGTCGATGCCCAGGTAGCGAAGCCCGTTCGCCACGGGGCTTCCGCCCGCCGGGGCCGCAGCCTCGGACGTCGTCCCGGCATGGTTGCTGGTGTTCACGCGTTCTACTGTAGCCTGCCGGGTCGCCAGCCCGCCAATCGAAAGCCTTGCGAGCGCCATCGATCCAGTCGATGGCCCTTTCAGGCTCCTCAAAAGAAAGCTGACAGACCCGCCGCGCCAGTCTATTCTAGCCGACGCGAATCCTGCCCGATTAGTTGTCTTAAGGCAAGGGTTCAGTGGACACGGCTGGAGGGCCCCGGGCCGAAGGGCGATGTTCCGTCCTTTGGGAGGGCGAGCGTCCCGCGAGCCCCACCTGGGGGCAGCGGCCTGGAGGGCGCTGCTCCGTCAGCGCCGGCCCCAGGGTGGGAGAAACCGGCAAGCTGAGCCAGGGCGGGACACAGAACTATGAATGTCCATCACTTGGAGCTGTTTTATTACGTGGCCAGGCATGGCGGCATCAGCGAAGCCGTCCGCAACATGCCTTACGGCATCCAGCAGCCGGCCATCAGCGGCCAGATCATCCAGTTGGAGGAATTCCTGGGCGTGACCCTCTTCCAGCGCCGGCCCTTCGCGCTGACCCCGGCGGGCGAGGAGCTCTATCGCTTCGTCGAGCCCTTCTTTGGCCGGCTGGACGACGTCACCCAGAAGCTCCAGGGCGGCACCGCCCATCATCTCCGCATCGGGGCGTCCGAGATCGTCTTGCGGGAGCACCTGCCCGAGCTGGCGCAGCGGGTGCGCGCCCGTTTTCCCAGACTCAAGCTGACCTTGCGCGAAGGCTACCAGCCGCAGATCGAGGCCTGGCTCGAGAAGCAGGAGATCGATTTCGGTTTGACCCTGATCAGCGAGCGCCAGATCCCGGGGATCACCGTGCTGCCGCTCCTGTCCTTTCCGCTCATGCTCATCGTCCAGCGCAAGAGCTCCCTGAAGAGCGCCGAGGAGCTCTGGAAGCTCGACCGCATCGAAGAGGCGCTCATCACCCTGCCCGCCTACGAGGTGATGTGCCGCAACTTCCAGCAGGGCCTCAGCCGCCGAGCCATCGACTGGTTCCCCAGCATTGAAGTCAGCTCGCTCAAGCTGATCGAGACCTACGTCGCCAACGGCTACGGCATCGGCTTGTTCCTGGACGTTCCCAGGATGAAGCTCGCTCCGGAGGTCCGATCCCTGCCGCTCAGCGGGTTTCAGCCCGTCACCTTTGGCGCGCTTTGGCGGGGGAAACTCACTCCCCTCATCGAAGCCTTCCTCGAGACCATCAAGGGCCGCGCCCGCGAAATGTCGGCCTAATCTGACCCCGGCGCCCTGAACGGCTCGCGAGGAAAGGAAGGTCCTTTCGATCCGCGCAGCGTTGCCAGCCTTTCGCAGCGCCCCGGCGGTTCCTGTGAACCTGCATCGCGCCCCGCACCGGCCGCGTGTGGCTGGGCGCTTGCAGAAGGATTTCGGGCGGCGTGGTTTTCGTTTGTCTCACGATCCGCCTGTTACGAGGTCACTCTCTCAAATCCTCGCCCAGGCAATTGTCGCGGTCGCCCTCGTTTGCATGGCCAAGGGGCCTTGAGTTCCGTGCCACCAAGGATTCCGTATGCATCGTTCCGGCCGGAGGCCGGAAGAGTTGTGAATCCGCGCATCCCCTGCACCGTCCGCCAGTTGCGTGTTCGACAAGGACAATGGCCGCGCAGCGCGAGAGAGATCGGGCGCGGATTCACGTCACTCTTGATTGTTCTTGCACACCAAAGCCGATAGGCCCAAAGTCAAAATATGAAATCTGGGTCTTAGACTCCATTTGTCTTTGCCACCAGGATTTTGTCCCAATACTACTGTTCGGCGGCGCGCGCATGAGGAAGGTTTTCATCGGCGTGGGCATCACCGCTCTGCTTCTCGGAGCAGTGCGCGTGGTCTGTGGTCCCATGTATCGCATGCACGATGGCTGCTCATGCAGTCGCGAGCGCACATGGTTCGCATTCGAAGAGTGCCGCGTGTTGCGTCAGACACATCTGTTTCTCACGACAACAGCAGCCGGTGACCCGCAGCATCAGCACACGTATTGGGATGCTCAGTGGTCTGCACAGTATTGAGTATGCGCGCCAAGAAGCCGAACCAGGTCACTGGAGCGACGGCGGGCGGGCCACGTCAGTTGCCGATACGGATGCGCTGGGCCGCCCGCCTCGCTCAGTTCTGTCGTTAGGCCACTACCACGCGCCATGACACTACGACATCTCATCACGATTATGGGTCTGCTCTCATTCCTCCTCGGCGGTTGCGGCAAGCAGTCCGCCCCACCGAGCACTCCGAGTCCCGATGCGCCCGTCTTGAAGGTCGCAGTCTTTGCCGATGGTCGGCTCACCGTGGATGGCGCAGCGGCCACGATTCAGTCGCTTCAGGCTTCGCTGCACACCATGAGCGAGAAGCACGGAGTGGCTTGGTATTACCGAGAGGCGGGACAGCAAGAGCCGCCACCGATTGCGATGGAGGTGATGAAGGCTGTAGTCGAGGCAGGACTTCCGATTCGGCTTTCGAGCCGTCCCGATTATTCCGATTCCATCGGCGCAGATGGCAGGTCGACTACGAAGTGAGTATGACGACGACGTGGCCTAACAACAAAGGCTGTATTGCTGCGAAGCCAGCAAATACAGCATGGGTTGAACAAGCCCGTTGAGGGGAGACCGGCCCCGGCAGCCCAGCGCCTGCCCTATGGCGCTTGTGTTCGCGGGCGGGAACGGGAAGGAAGACCGTGTGAGGGTTTCGAGGCCCCCTCCCGTTGCCGCGGCAGGAGGAAGAGCCCCGGCGGACCGTCCGCCTGCGGACTCAGGGCGCGGCCCGCAGGCTTGAGTTTGTCCAGGGATTGACTATTCATAGGACCCATGAACGTTCGGACTTCTGGCGGCAGCGTGGGCGCGAGGCTGGGCGCCTGGTTCTTCCTGGCGGCGGTCTGCGCCGCCGCGGCCGCCTCGTCGGAGAAAGCCAAAGCGAACGCGCGGAGCCGAACCGAAATCGCGGAGAAGGCTTCCCGGCCGGTCTTGAGCCACCTGTTCCCGGCCGGCGGCCAACGGGGCAAGACCTTCACGATCACCGTCACGGGGACCAACCTGTTGACGGAGACCAACCTGCTCCGCGCGGGCACCAACCAGGTCGCAGGCGCCAACCAGGTCGCCGGGGCGAACGAAGAGCCGGCGCTGCAGGCGCGGATCAGCGGCCCGGGCGTGATGGCGCGGGTCATTCAGGCGCTTGGACGCAACAAGGTGCGGGTCTCCGTGTCGATCGCACCCGACGCCCCGCTGGGCGAGCGGGAGTTCAGGCTCGTCTCGCGCCGCGGCGTGTCCAACCGCGCCCGGTTCGTGGTAGGACAATTCCCCGAGGTCCGCGAAACCGAACCCAACAACGACAAAACGCAGCCGCAACGGCTGGCGAGGCTCCCCGTGCTGGTGAACGGGCAGATCGAAGCGGGGGACCGGGACATGTTCCGGTTCGCGGGGAAGACGGGCCAGACCCTGGTTTGCCAGGTTCAGGCGCGGGCGCTCCGGCCCTACGTGGCCGATGCGGCGCCGGGCTGGATGGACGCGATCCTGACCCTGTACGACGCCACGGGACGGCAGATCGGGGCGCAGGACGACACCCGGGACAGTCCCGACCCGGTGCTGATCTTCAAGGTCCCCCAGGATGGCGACTACACGCTCGAGATCGCCGACGCGCTCTATCGCGGGCGGGCGGATTTTGTGTATCGGCTGTCGATCGGGGCGACGCCGCACATGACCCACCTTTATCCGCTGGGCGGGCGCCGAGGCGCGGAGACGCCCGTCAAACTGCGGGGCGTGAACCTGCCGGCGCAAAACACCAATCTGGCCCTGGCCCTGGACGCGCCCGCGGTCGTGCCGGTCGTGGTCAAGCGCGGCAACTGGGTTTCGAGCCCGGCGCGCTTTGCCGCCGGCAGCCTGCCGGAGATCGAGGAGACGGAGCCGAACAACAGCCAAACCCGCAGCAATCGCGTGTCGGCGCCCGTGACCATCAATGGGCGCATCCAGAGGGCGGGCGAAACGGACTGGTTCGCCTTCGCAGGCCAGGCGGGCCAGAGACTGGTCCTGGAAGTCCGGGCGCGCCGGCTGGGTTC
>JAKLEJ010000097.1 GCA_022711695.1 Verrucomicrobiota bacterium
GCGAAACCACCATGGCCACGGCTCGATTCTGCCCCTCGCCGGAGGGCAGGGTCGAGACATGCCGGGCGGCCTCCTCGGGCGAAGCCTGCGCCCAGCCTCCCAGCACGTTCGCCAGGGCGCTGTTGCGCCCCTCGTTTTCCGGCAAGCCCTGGGCCCACGCCAGCGCCGCGCTCGCATCGGATGCAGCCCAGGTGCGTCCCACCTGCCCCAGCAGGCTCTCCCGCGCCGCCCCTGCTGCCAGGGCCTGAATGTAGCCGGCCGCCGCTTTCGGGTCGGTCTCCGCCCAGCGGTAACTCACCGACCTCAGGGCTTCCTCGCGCGCCTTGCCCTCGGGCAATTGCTGCATCCACGCCAGGGCGCCGCTGAGGTCCTGGTGCGACCATTGCGAGGCCAGGCTCCGGATCATGTCGGTCTGGGCCGAACCCACGGGCATGGCGGAGACCATCTCCGCGGCTGCCTGGGGGCTCGACTGCATGAGTTGATAGATCACCCCGCGGGTGGCGTCGTTTTTGGCGGGACCCGCCGGCAGGGTCTTGATCCACTCCGCGGCCGCCGTGCTGTCCTGGGCCGCCCACTGGTTGGCGAGCGCGCTGATCGTGCTGTTGCGCGCCGAACCCGGCGGAAGGCCGAGGGCGTAGGTGGCCGCGGCGGCGGGATCGGTCTCCGCCCAGCTCGAGACGATGTTCTGCAGCGCCTGGTTGCGCGCCTGCCCCGTGGGCAGACTCTGCGCCCAGGTGAGCGCCGCGCTGGGATCCTCGGCGGCCCAGCGGCTTGCCAGGGTGTTGATCATGCCGTCCCGGGAAGGTCCGGCGGGCTGGGTCAGAACAAAACCGGCGGCCGCCGCCGCGTCCGTTTGCGCCCAGGCCCCCACGATGTTGGCCAGCGCGTTGTTCCGCGACCGGCCCGGGCCGAGGCTTTCCGCCCAGGCCAGCGCCGACTTGGCGTCGCTTTGCGCCCACTGGGAGGCGATGTTGCCGACCAGGTTGTCGCGGGCGTTGCCGGCCGGCAACCCGGCGGCGTAGGCCGCCGCGCTCTGCGGGTCCTGCTGCGCCCACTGGTAGCCGAAGTGATCCAGCGCCGCCTGGCGCGCGCGCTCATCGGGCAGTTGCCGCACCCACGCAATGGCGGCGTTCAAATCCCGATTGGCCAGTTGCGAAGCCACGCTGCCCAGGGCCTGGTTGCGCAGGTCGCCCGCTGGCAGCGAAAGCGCGAACTCGCCGGCTTTCTGCGGGTCGGCCTGGGCAAGCCCATAGACCGCCGAACGAATCCACTCGCGTTTGCGCTCGCCCTCGGGGAGCCCTTTCAGATGGGCGATGGCTGCCGCGGCGTCTTTCGAAGCCCATTGGGTGAGCAGACTGGAATACAGGTAATTGCGCGCCGGCAGCACCTTGCGGGCCGCAGCCAGGGCCGCCGCCGGGTCTTTGTCCATCCAGGCGCGCAGCACAGCGCCAAAGACCTCCTGCCGGTTGGCCCCGAGGGCCAGTTCCTGCGCCAGGTCCAGCGCCCCTTGCGGATCCTGCCGCGCTTTGGCCGCGAGCACGGCCGAGAGGGACTGGATTCGCAGTTGGCCCGCCGGGAGCTTTTTGGCGTAGTCCAGCGCGCCCTCCAGATCGGTGTCGGCCCAGCAGGAAATCGCTGCCTGGATCGCCTGGGTGCGGTCGTTGGACACCGGCAGGCTTTCGCCCCAGGCCAGCACCGCTTTGGGGTCCGCTTCCGCCCAGCGCAGGAGCAGCCGGCTCATGAGGCTGTACTTGCGGTCGGGCGAACGTTTCTGCAGCCAGGCCGCCGCCGCCGGGATGTCCGCCAGTTCAATCGAGTCCGCCAGCCGCCCCAGCAATTGCTCGCGTCGGAGGTAATTGGGCTCGGCCAGCACTGCCTGAAGAGCGCTTTCCAGATTGTCGATTCCCACTCGGGCGCCCGAAGAGCCGACCCTGGGCGGGTTCTTCGGGCTGCCATGCGAAACCGACGAAGCCGCCTTGGGTGATGGGGCCGCGCCCGGGAGCGCGTCCGCAACTGGAGCGGAATTGCCGGACCCGAGAAAAAGCCGGCCCATTGCCAGGCCCGCAATGAACCCGGCGGCCAGGAACACCGGCGCCGCCCACTTCCTGCTCATCGGTCACATCCCCATGATCTGGTAGCCGCAATCGACATAGAGCACCTGGCCGGTGATGGCCGCGGCGCCATCGCTGGCGAGGAAGGTCCCCGTGGCGCCCAGTTCGTCCGGCACGACATTGCGTTTGAGCGGCGAGCGGGCCTCGTATTCGCGCAGCATCTCGCTGAAGCCGCTGATGCCGCGGGCGGCCAGCGTGTTCACCGGGCCGGCGCTGATGCAGTTGACGCGGATTCGCTGCGATCCCAGGTCGTAGGCCAGGTATCGGGTCGAGGCTTCGAGCGAGGCCTTCGCCACCCCCATGACATTGTAATGTGGCACCACTTTCTCGGCGCCGTAGTAGCTCATTCCCAGGATGCTGCCGCCTTCGGTCATCAGGGGCGCGGCCGCTCGCGCCAGCGCCACCAGCGAGTAGGCGCTGACGTCGTGCGCGATTCGAAACGCCTCGCGGCTGGTATCCACAAACCGCCCCTCCAGGGCGTCCCTCGGGGCAAAGGCCACCGAATGGAGGAGCAGGTGCAGTTTGCCGAAGGCCCGCCCGACCTCCTCGAACACTCCGGCGACCTCCTCGTCCCGCGTGACATCGCAGGGCAGGATCAGCGTGTCCGCCCCAAAGGCCCCCGCCAGTTCCTCGACGTTCTCCTTGAGGCGCTGCCCCTGGTAAGTGAAGGCCAGCTTCGCTCCCGCGGCCGCCCACGCCTGCGCAATAGCCCAGGCGATGGAGCGCTTGTTGGCCACGCCAAATACGATCCCCAGTTTTCCTTCCAAGAGTGACATAATGCCCGATCTGTGAAATATGCCCGTTGCCGCTATCAATAAGCCGGATCGTCCGGCGTGGCAAGCCTCTCCCTGAACGGAGATTTGGGCTTGAATCGAGGCGTGGGTGGGACACCATCCGGCATGGGATCGAGATCAGCGTTTGCCGGGCTGTTGCTGGGCTGGGGAGCTGTCCTGGCTTGCATGGGCGGCACTTCGCCGGCGGAGGAGCCGGCCATCCGGAAGCTCTACTTCGTTCATTTCTCCCACGCCGATGTGGGTTTCACCGACCAGCCTTCGGTCTGCCGCGAGCTTTACCGGCGCTACCTGGACGTGGCCGTGGATGCGGCGCTCGAGTCCCGCCGGGGGACGGGCGAGCGGCAGTTCTTCTGGACGGTGGAATCGACGATCGCCCTGGCGGACTGGTGGGAGAAAGCCACTGCGGCCCGGCGCAAGGACCTGCTGAGGGCGGTGCGCAGCGGTCAGATGGACGTGGCGGCGCTGCCGTTCAACCAGACGCCTTTTCTGGACGCGGCGCAATGGCGGACGATGCTCGACTGGTTGCCGCCCGAGGTGTGGCGGGCGGTCGAGCCCCGGGTGGCAGTGCAGAACGACGTGAACGGCATGCCGCGGGCGGGGGCGGTGGCGCTCCTGGATCGCGGCGTCACGCGCCTGTTCATGTGCATCAACTCGGACAGCGGCGGGCCGCCGCTGGCGCGCCCGGGGGCGTTCTGGTGGAGAATGCCTGACGGCCGCCGGATGTTCGTCTGGCTGAACGACTCCTACCCGAACGGGTATTTCTATTTCGAGCCCCACGAGTGGCGGCGCGGCCCCGTTCCGCAGGCGGCCGACACCCGCTACCGGCCGCCCCGGGCCGGCGATTTTCTGCGCACGGACGAGGCCTCGCTGCGGGCGGCGCACCGGCATTGTCTCGAGCGGCTCCGGGCGCTCAAGGCCGGAGGATATCCTTACGAAGTGCTGGCCACAGCGATGACCAGCCAGTGGCGGATGGACAACGACCCGCCCTGGCCGCCCTTGGCCGAGTTCGTGGCCGCCTGGAACCGGCTCGGTCTGAAGCCGGAGATTGTCTTCACCACCGCCACGCGGGCCCTGGAGGCGATGGAGAAGGAGATCGGCGACAAGATTCCCGAGCATCGCGGCGAGTTCACCGACTGGTGGGCCAACGGCACGGGGAGCGCCCCGCGCGAAGTCGCCGCCAGCCGCCGGGCCAAACGCTTCTTGAGCGCCGCCCATTCGCCCCTCTTTGGAGAGTGGAATGCGGCAGGCCGGGCGGCCGCGCGCGAGATCAGCCAGGACCTGTGCCTCTTCGATGAGCACACCTGGGGTTCGAGCCTGAGCGTGGCGCTGCCCGACGCCATCGAGACCCGCGCGCAATTCGCGGAGAAGGCCCTCCTGGCCTATCGGCCGATGGCCCGCGCCGAATGGCTGCTTTCGCAGCGCGCGCGCCTGCGCTGGGCCGAGGGGCCGGCCGGCGTGATTGTGGCCAACCCGTCCGCCGCGCCCTTCAGCGGCTGGGTCAGCCTGGTCGCCACGGCCTTGCGGGAGGACTGGCAATCCGTCGAGACCGCCGAGGCGGGCTCTGGCGGGCGCCCTGGCGGCCGCGAGCCGTTGCTGTTCGAAGCCGGCCTCGAGCCGTGGGGACGCCCCCGCGGCGCCAACGATCTGAGCCGGGAGAACCTCTCGGCGACCTTTTCGGACCAGGCGCCTCGCAAGGTCGTCAAGTTCTGGGTGGACAATCTGCCGCCGCACAGCCATCGCGTGATGCGGTTCAGTCGCGCGGCCGGCGAGCCCGCCCCGGCCAGGGCGGGCCGGCCGGCGGTCGAGCTGGATGCAACCGGCTGGCCGTCCCGCGCGCGTTGGCCGGGCATGTCCAAACCGCTGTTCGAGGCCGGGCTCGGGGATTTCCTCTCGGTGCAGGTCAACGGGTTTGCCCCGCCCTGGATTTTGAGCGATATGGCCAACAGCGGCAGCGCCCGCCAGCGCGACGAGCTGCGCCAGAAACACATCCAGGAGGTGAGCGCGCGGGCGCAGGGGCGGGCCTCGGTCGAGGAGACGGCTCATACGCTCCGCTACTCGCAGTGGTTGGAGCATCCGCGGCTGCGCTGGTGTACGCGCCAGCTCGAGCTGTGGAAGGGGACCCCGCGCGCCCGGTTGGTTCTGCGCTTTGACCGTCTTTCCTCGCCGGCTCCGGAGGCGTTCTTCGCGGTCTTTCTGTTTCCCTGCGAGGGCGTGCTGCCGCGCCTGAGCGCGGGGGGCATGCCGTTTGTGCCCTTTGAAGACCAGTTGCCGGGGAGCTGCCGGGATTACTTCGCGGCCGACGGTTGGGCTCATTATCCCGCGCCGGACGGACACTGGTTGTGGGTGAGCCGCGACGCGCCGCTGGTCACCTTCGATTCGCCGCAGGTCTGGACCCGCCGGCAGACCGCGCCGGGCCGGCCGCAGCGCCTGCTCTCGATGCTGTTCAACAACTTCTGGTACACGAACTTTGCGGCGGACGAAAATGGCGCCATGGAATTCGCCTTCGACCTTTCCTGGGACGCTTCCGGGCAGGCGCCCGCCAATCTGCGGCAGCGGGGCGAGGCTGCCTTCGTCGAACCGGTGGTGCTCATCAATCCGAGCTTGAAAGAGGATCCCCGGATTCTCCGGCATCTTTACACTCCATGACTCGAGACTGGCCTTCACTAAGACATGCATTCGGGATTTTGGCGGGCCTTGCAGCTTTGTGTGCGGCCGCCAGGGCCCAGGTGGTGACCGCGTCGTCTGCCTATGCCGAGGAATATCCCGTGGAGTTCGCGCTCGATGGCGACAAAGGCACCCGCTGGGCCAGCGGCGTCGGCGGCCGACCCGAGTGGCTCCAGGTGGATTTTGGACAACCGACGGCTATCGACCGCGTCTCGATCCATTGGGAGGCGGCCTTCGCCAAGTCCTACCGTTTGGAGGTGTCTGACGACGCCCGGCAGTGGAGGACCGTCCACGAGCAACCCCGGGGCAAGGGGGGCCTGGAAACGTTTGCCGGGCTGGCCGCCCGTGGCCGCTACTTTCGGGTGCTCTGCCTGGAGCGCGGGCCCTACGCGGTTTTCTCGATCTGGGAACTCGAGTTTCCGGACCCGGCGGTGGCGTCCGCGATCGAGGCATCGCGCCGCGCGCGCCGCGCGGAGATGGAGCGACGCCTGCGGGGCAAGCTCTCGCAGTTGGCCGACCTCGGGGCGCGCGAGATTGTTTTCGCGGCGCGCCCGGTCATTGGCGAGCATTGGTACGCCAACTTCGGATACTACGCCGCCCAGGCCGAACGGCCCTATTTCAGCACGGCGCGGCTGTATCGCGACGGGGCCAAACTGTATCGCTGCGCCCTGAGCGATGGCGCGCTTCGGACAATTTTCGAGGACCCCGCAGGGGGCATTCGGGATCCGCAGGTTCATTACGAGGGAACGCGGCTGGTGTTTTCCTACCGCAAAGGCGGCACGGCGCACTACCATCTTTACGAAATCAACATCGACGGCTCCGGGTTGCGCCAGCTCACCGACGGCCCTTATGACGACATCGAGCCGAGCTACCTGCCCGACGGCGGCCTGGTGTTTGTCTCCAGCCGGTGCAAACGGTGGGTCAACTGCTGGACAACCCAGGTGGCCACGCTGCACCGCTGCGACGCCAACGGCGCCAACGTGCGCGAGATTTCCAGCAACAACGAACATGACAACACGCCCTGGCCGCTCGAGGACGGGCGCATCCTCTATACCCGGTGGGAATACGTGGACCGCAGCCAGGTCCATTATCATCATCTCTGGACTGCCAATCCGGATGGCTCGGGCCAGACCGTATTCTACGGGAATCTGCACCCGGGGGTGGTGATGATCGACGCCAAGCCCATTCCGCGCAGCGAGAAGATCGTGGCCTCCTTTTCGCCGGGCCACGGGATGACCGAGCATGAGGGCGCGATTGCCATCGTGGATCCCCGGGGCGGCCCGGATGCCCGGCCGCTGGCCCGCCAGATCACCCGCGAGAATCGCTTCCGCGATCCCGTGGCGCTCTCGGAAGAGTGTTTTCTGGCGGCTCGGGACAGCTCGATCGTGTTCGTGGACGACGCCGGAGGAGTCCTGGAACTGGCTCGGCTGCCCCGGGAGGACCAGAAGGCCGGGTTCCTGGCGCACGAACCCCGGCCGCTGGCCTCGCGTCCCCGCGAGCGCCTGATTCCGCCCCGGGTGAATCCCGCCCAAATGCACGGGCGTTTCCTTCTGGCCAACGTCTATGAAGGGCGCGCCATGGCGGGGGTGAAACCCGGCGAGATCAAGAAGTTGCTGGTGCTGGAGACCCTTCCCAAGCCGGTCAACTTCACCGGCGGCATGGAACCGCTGAGCTACGGCGGCACCTTCACCCTGGAGCGCATTCTGGGGACCGTGCCGGTGGAGCCCGACGGCTCGGCCTGGTTCGAGGCCCCGGCCTTGCGCAGCGTGTTCTTTGTGGCGCTGGACGAACACGACATCGCAGTGAAGCGGATGCAGAGTTTTGCCACGCTGATGCCCGGGGAAACGACCGGCTGCGTGGGCTGCCACGAGCACCGGGTCAAGCCGCCCTCGACCGATCTGCAGCGTCCTCCGCTGGCCCTGCGCGCGGCCCCCAGACGCATCGAGCCGATTCCCGATGTGCCGGAAGTCCTGGATTTTCCCCGGGATATCCAGCCCATCCTGGATCGGCACTGCCTGAAATGCCACGATTGCGACAAACGCGAAGGCGGTGTGGCGCTGTGTGGCGATCGCGGACCGCATTACTCGCTGAGCTACTACACGCTGACGGCCCGCAGCCAAGTGGCCGACGGCCGAAACCGGCCGGTCAGCAGCTACCCGCCGCGCGCCCTGGGAAGCGGCGGCAGCGCGCTGATGAAGAAACTCGATGGGGCCCACCACGGCGTGGCGTTGTCGACGCTGGAGAAGCGGACCGTGCGCTTGTGGATTGAAACCGGCGCGCCTTACCCCGGGACCTATGCCGCCCTGGGCTGCGGCATGATCGGCGGATACGAGCAGAACAATCTCGACCGTCGCGCCGCCGAGTGGCCCGTCTCCAAGGAGGCCGCCGAGGCCATGCGCCGCCGCTGCGCTTCCTGTCACGCGGGCCAGCGGACCCTCCCGTTGACCGTCTGCGACGAGATTGTCGGGCCCCCGTGGGAGGACATGTCCTCGAATGACGCCCGCCGCAAGTACTCGCGACACCTGCTCTACAATCTGACCCAGCCGGCCCGGTCGGCTCTCCTGCTGGCCCCGTTGGCCCGGTCCGCGGGCGGGTTGGGCCTTTGCCGGACCAACCAGGCCGAAGCCGTGTTCATGAATCCGGCCGACCCGGATTTTGTCAGCATGCTCGCGGCGGTGGCCGAAGCCGGCAGGAAGCTGGCGGAGATCAAGCGGTTCGATATGCCGGGCTTCAGGCCGCGGTGGGAATGGGTCCGTGAAATGAAGCGTTACGGGATATTGCCGGAGAGCTTCCTGAACACAGACTCGGTGGACGTGTATGCGACCGAGCGGCGCTACTGGGAATCGCTCTGGCCCAAAGCGTCGAATGACCTGGCGGAGGGGAGCGTCTCCCGGTGAGAGGGCTTGAGGCCCCGCGACCGTTGCGCAGACCATGACCTCGCGCGAACGAGTGTTGGCCAGCCTGGCGCGGCAGCCCGTGGACCGCATCCCCCGCCTCCTCTATGAAGAGGTCATCGGCTACACCCCGCCGGTGGCCGAACTGCTGGCGCGCCATTGCGGCGACCGGGCCCCGCTTGACTATTTCGGCATGGACATCACCCGGGCGGTTCTTCGGCCCACGGCGCTTCCGCGCCAGCGGTTTCTCCCCTGGCTGGGGCCTGAAGGCCCCGCCGCTTTGGCCAGCGGCCAGGTGGACGAATGGGGAGTGTGGTGGCGCACCGGCGATTTCCATCATTTCGCTCACGTGCAGTCTCCCCTGCGCGGCCCGCTCGATCTCAAGCGTCTCAATCAATACCCGTGGCCCGACCTGGACCAGCCGGGCCGCTTTGCCACGTTGTCCCAGGACATCGCGGCGCTCCATGCGCGCGGCCTGGCGGTGGCCGGCTATGCCGGCTCCGTCTTCGAGCGGTCCTGGTACCTGCGGGGGCTGGAAGACCTGATGGGAGATTTGATCGAAGCGCCCGAGATCGCGCACCGGCTCTTCGAGATCGCCTCGGCATTTCAGCGCCGGCTGGCGGCGGAATTCGCGCGGGCGGGCGCCGACATCGTCATCACCGGCGACGACATCGCCGGACAGCGGGGACTGCTGATGCGCCTGGAGATGTGGCGCGAGTTTCTCCGGCCGCGCCTGGCCGAAACTGTCCAGGCGGTGAAAGCCGCCAACCCGGCGACGCGGGTTTTCTACCACTCAGACGGCAACGTGGAAGCGGCCATCCCGGACCTCATCGAAGTCGGAATCGAAATCTTGAATCCGGTGCAGCCCGAATGCATGGATCCCGCGGTCATCAAGCGCAGATATGGGAGCCGGCTTTCCTTCTGGGGCACGGTGAGCGTGCAGCGCACCATGCCCTTGGGAACGCCGAACGAAGTCCGGGCCGAGGTCCGATCGCGCCTTCGCGAAGTGGGCCGGGGCGGCGGTCTCATCCTGGCCCCGGCGCATGTGCTTGGCCCCGAGACGCCTTGGGAGAACATCGTGGCGTTCTTCGAGGCGGCGGACGAAACGCCGGCGCCCGAAAGCTGAGCCGGCAGTCCCGGAACCTGGCCGTCACTTCCTGGGCGCCGACCACAGGTTGGCGGTGCGGGCCTGGAGGTCGGGGAAGGAGGGCAGCGGAGCGCTGGGAACCGGCTCGTACCAGAAGGTGGCGCAGGACCAGTCGTCCACCCGCTCGTAAAGCCCTTTGTCGTAGCCAATCTGCTGGATGGTGATGCGGCAATCCTTGCGCCAATAGATGGGGTCGGGCAGATGCCAGCGGTACATCGAGCCGAACCCCTGCTGGTTGAGACTGCATCCGTTATAGAGGAAGGGCGTTTGCTGGATTCCCCACGACAGCCCCACGTAGTCCTCGCTGCCGGTCCCGCAGATGGTCGGGAAGTCTGTGTCTCCGTCCA
>JAKLEJ010000098.1 GCA_022711695.1 Verrucomicrobiota bacterium
TGCACAAGGCGCCCAGCCGGCATCGAGTGAATGCATCCTGTAAAACGCGCATTCGTTGGGCTTGGGCGCAGGCAATGGAGTTCAGCCCACGGCGAGCCTCGAAGCGGCTGTGGGCACAGCCAGGGGCCGTGGAGGGGACCCCGGGGGGGCGAAAGCCGGAAGACAGAGGACAGCGATCAGAGGTCAGATGCAGCGACCGGTGGATACTGGAAGGGGAGCTGCTACGGCGCCGCCGCCTGCGGCATCGTCGCCAGGGGGTTGGCGGCCCGGGGGGGGCCGCCTACAGCAGCTTGATCTGGAGCTCGTCCTTGGACAGGGACTCGCCCAGGGTTTCGATGCGCTGTCGCCGGCGCTCGATGATTTCCTTGTCCAGCCGGGCGTCGAAGGGCACCGGGTAAGAGCCGTCGTAGCAGGCCATGCAGAAGCCGCTCGCCGGCAGGCCGGTCGCCCGGACCATCCCTTCCTGCGAGAGGTAGGCGAGCGAGTCCGCATTGAGATACCGGCAGATTTCCGGAATGCTGTAGTTGGCGGCCATGAGCTTGGAGCGGTCGGGAAAGTCGATGCCGTAAACGCACGGGTACTGGTGCGGCGGGCAGCTCACCCGCACATGCACCTCTTTGGCGCCGGCTTCCTTGAGGTTGTTGACCCGCGAGCGGCAGGTGGTGCCCCGCACGATCGAGTCATCCACGATCACCACCCGCTTGCCTTTGACCAGCTCGGGAATGAGGTTGAGCTTCACCCGCACGTTGAAATCGCGAATCAACTGCGAGGGCTGCAGGAAACTGCGCCCGATGTAGTGGTTGCGCACGAAGGCCAGCTCGTAGGGGATGCCCGATTCCATCGAGTAGCCCAGCGCCGCGCAGTTGCCGCTGTCGGGCACCGGGGCCACGATGTCCGCCTCGACCGGGTTTTCCCGCGCCATTTGCCGGCCCATCTCCACCCGCGCCTGGTAAACCCCGCGCCCTTGCAGGATGCTGTCCGGACGGCTGAAATACACATACTCGAAGATGCAAAAGGCCCGCTTCGAGTGATCGGGGAACACCTGCAGGCTCCGCGGGCCGTTCTTGTCGATGATCACCACCTCGCCCGGCTGGATGTCCCTTACGAACCGCGCCTGGATGAGGTCGAAGGCGCAGGTTTCGCTGGCCAGCACCCAGCCGTCCCCCAGCCGCCCCAGCGAGAGCGGTCGGAACCCATGCGGGTCCCGCACGCCGATCAGCTCGTTCTCGGTCATCAGGACGAGCGAATAGGCCCCTTCGATCCGCCGGAGGGTCGAGGCCACGTTATTGTCCCGGCCGTCCACGGTCGGTTGGGCCAGCAGGTGCAGGATGATCTCGCTGTCCACCGTGGTTTGGAAGATCGAGCCGCGGGCCTCGAGCTGCTCGCGCAGTTGCGATGCGTTGGTCAGATTCCCATTGTGGGCGATGGCGATCTGGCCGCGGGCGCAATCCACCGTGAGGGGCTGGGCATTGCGGAGGTGCGAAGACCCGGTGGTGGAATAGCGGGTGTGGCCGATGGCCATCGATCCGCGCAATCCCTTAAGGATGTTGCCGTTGAAGACTTGCGACACCAGGCCCATGCCTTTGTGCACGCGGAGCTGCGTTCCGTCGGAAACGACGATCCCGGCGCTTTCCTGGCCGCGATGTTGCAGGGCGAACAGCCCGTAATACGTGAGGGCGGCGGCATCCGGGTGCCCGAAAACACCGAAAACGCCGCAGTAATGTTTTGGATGAGCGTGCATCTGTCATGCGGGGCGCCCGCATCGCCAAATCCAAGCCAGCCCGGCCCCGACTAGCAAGCACCAAATGGCTGTCGAGGGCGCGCGCCGGCCCGCCCGATGGCCTGCGCGGGTCCGGCGGGGTGGCGCTGCCTTTTGCCCAGTGGCCCAGCTCCTGTTGTCGGGCAAGCGCTTCCAACTAAAGTCTTGTCCGCTTTTGACGATGGTAATGTTGTGCGGAGGAATAAGGTCAGCACGGTCTTCGCAAGCGTTGGACCGTCGGGATGGGGGCGACAAACGACCCCCCATGCCGGCCAGTGTTGCCATTGCGCCTGGCCGCCAGCTCCGCCTGCTGCCGCGTGTTCTGCTCTCGCGGCTTTCTTCTGAACTCATGCCCCGAGCCCGCGCCAAACCTCAGATCCTGCTCGTGGACGACGAACCGTCCGTGCTGACCGCGATGCGGCTGTTGCTGGACTGCGCGGGGTACCAGGTGACGGCCGCCGCTTCGGGGGAAGAGGCGCTTAGCCTGCTGGAGAAGAGACGCTTCAATCTGCTCATCACCGATAACCGGATGCCGGGCATGTCTGGAGTGGACCTGGCGATGACCTCGCGCGCCCGCTGGCCCTCCTTGCCCATCGTCATGCTCACGGCTTTTCCTCCCACCGACGGTCTGCAGTGTCTGGACCTCGTCCTGATCAAGCCTCACGGGGCCTCACGCCTGATCGAGTCAGTGGAACGGATTCTGCAACCGCAGGCTGCCTGATCCGGATTCGCGCATCCCCTGCGCCGGCAGCCGGCTGCGCGCTCGGCAAGGATTCTTCCGGGTTTGCCCCAGAGGCGAGAGGTCGCATCAGGGCTGGAATCCGGACGTGACAAGCCCAGCCCGGGCCGCTATAGGAAATGGTCATTGATCATACCATTATTCGTTATGCGCCGATGCGCCTGTCTGATTCTTTGCGCGGTGGGAGCGAGCCATGCAGTTTCCGCGCTGGCCGGCGCCGATTCCGATCCCGCTTACTACCAGCACCGGAACGTCTGGCAGGAGAGTTTCCTGGCCTCCGGCGAGGCGCTGGCGCGAACCCTTGAGCCGGACCCGTTCGCCCCGGTGGCGAGCGAGGTCATGCGAGGCGGCGAGCCTGCGCGGCATGTGGCGGTGAACCTGAACGGCGCGCGCGATCTCTACCTGGTGGCGCGCGGGTGTCCGGACGTGAAGTGGGGGGTGGCGGATTGGGCGGACGCGCAGTTGATCGGGCCCGGAGGGGAAGCGACCCGGCTCACGCCGGGCAAGAACGCGACCGTGCTGCTGGGCCGGTGCGAGCGAAATTTGACGTTGCGCTCCGGGCTGGATCAGAAGATTCAACTGGGCGACCGGGTTTTCGAACAGGGCCTCAATGTGCAGGGCCACAGCCTCATCCATGTCCCCCTGCAGGGCGCGTTCCAGCGGTTCGAGGCCTGGGTGGGCGTTGACGCCTGGGCGGGCACAAATGGCAGCGTCCGTTTCAGCGTGCTGGGCCCGCGCGCCGGCGCCCTGGAACGGCTGTATCTCCTGCTGGAACGCGATTTTCCTGATGGCCGGGCCCGCCGCGAGATGAACTGGGAACGCGAAGACCGCATTCATGAGACCACCTGGTCTGCGGGCGACTGGCCTGCGCTGGCGGAGCGCTACGCCGCAGGCTGCTTCCGCGTGCCGCCGCTCCAGGAGCAGGCGCGCCGCCTGGCGGCGGTCGCTCGCGATGCCGGCGACCTGACGAAAACGCGCGCCCTGTATTATCGGTCCCGCGAACTGGCTGCCGCCCAGGCGCGCGCGCGGTCGTTCGACGCCGAGGCCCTGCGGCTTGCCATCGAGGATCTGTCGCGCTCCTACCCGGGCCAATATCCCGCCCGAAATCAGGCCCGATGCGCCAGCCTGACAAAACGGCTCCAGGAGGCGCTGGACCTGATCGAGCCTGCGGCGGGCCTGGCCCGCTACGAGCGGGTGGCGGCGGCCCTGGAGTCCCTCGAGGCCTTTCGCCGCCAGGCGCTGCTCGACAACCCCCTGCTGGACATCGAGCGCCTGCTGGTCCTCAAGCGCCGGCCGCTGGGCGACGCCCGCCGGCCGGATTGGGAGGGCTACGGCTACGGCGAATTCCTCGGCGTCCCCCGGCAGAGCTCGTGGAACTACGGCACCATGCCCAACGTGGACACCTGGACCAACGAGATCGCTTTGATGGCTTCCGTCCGCTCGTCCGGCCCCCTCTCCACCCTCTACCAGCCCCCCGGCACGCGCCTGGTCAACGATCTGGAATTGCACTGGAGCGCCGACCGACTGCTCTTCTCGATGCCGGACGCCCAACGGAACTGGCAGATCCACGAGCTGCGTATGGGGCCCGGCGGCCAGCCTCTCGGCGCGCCGCGCCAGCTCACGCCCAGCGTCCACCGCGACGTTCACAATTACGACGCCATCTACCTGCCGGCGGGGGACATCCTGTTCCTTTCCACCGCGCCGCTGCAAGGGGTGCCCTGCAACGCCGGCGTGATTGTGGGCATGACCTACAAGATGAACAAGGACGGCGGCCAGATCCGCCAGCTCACCTTCGAGCAGGACCATGATTACACCCCCAGCGTGCTCAATAACGGCCGTGTTCTCTACCTGAGGTGGGACTATACGGACACCCCTCACGTCTGGAACCGCCTGCTCATGAGCATGAACCCGGACGGCACCGGCCAGATGGAGTATTACGGCGGCAATTCCTACTGGCCGAACGCCATCTTCTTTGCGCGCGCCATTCCCAACCATTCCACCAAAGTGGTCGGCATTGTCACGGGCCACCACGAGGGCAGGGTGGGGGAGCTGTTCATCTTGGATCCCGCCAAAGGCCGTCACGAAATCAGCGGGGTCGTTCAGCGCATCCCGCGCAAGGGCCCGCCGGTTCAGGCCCGCATCGAGGACAAGCTTACCGAGCATAGCTGGCCCAAGTTTCTGCACCCCTGGCCCTTGAGCGAAAAACACTTTCTCGTTGCCTGCAAACCGGAACCGGACGCCCTCTGGGGCATCTATTTGGTGGACACATTCGACAACCGGGTGCTGCTCAAGGAGGAGGAGGGCTTCGCGCTGCTCGAGCCAATTCCGCTGGCGCCGCGTCCCGTGCCGCCGGCGATCGAGGATCGCACGCTGCCTCAGCGCAACGACGCCCTCGTTTATCTCGAGGACGTTTACACCGGACCCGGCACAAAGGACGTGCCGCGCGGCACGATCAAGAACCTTCGCCTTTTCACCTATCATTTCGGCTACCAGCGCCTGGCTGGAATCGACCATCGAATCGGCGCCGACGGTCCCTGGGAGGCCAAGCGGGTCCTGGGCACCGTCCCGGTCGAAGCCGACGGATCGGCGCTGTTTCGTGTGCCGGCCCGCACCCCCATTTCCTTTCAGCCGCTGGACGCCGAGGGCAAGGCGGTGGCGCTCATGCGCAGTTGGATGACCGCCATGCCGGGCGAAACCGCCTCCTGCGTGGGCTGTCACGAACGCCAGAGCACGGCCGCGCCTGCGCCCAACCGCCGGCTGGCCCTCAACCGCCAGCCCTCTCCCATCACCCCCTGGCGCGGCCCGGTCCGCGGCTTTAGCTTCCAGCGCGAAGTCCAGCCCGTGCTCGACAAATTCTGCGTGAGCTGCCACGACGGCCAACCCAGGCCAGGAGGGGCGACGTTGCCGGACTTGCGGCGAGACCAGGGCGGTTTTGTCGTGTACGAGGCGGGCAAACTGGACGGTCGGTTTATCCGGGGGGCGGTCCGCACGAACCTGCTGGGCAAGTTCGGCGCGGTCTTCGATCCCAGCTATGTGGCGTTGCGCGCGTATGTGCGTGTGGGCGGCCTCGAGAGCGATCTTCATGTGCTGCCTCCCGGCGAATTCCACGCCGACACCTCTGAGCTCATCCAGATGCTCGCCAAGGGGCACCATAACGCGCGCCTGGATGCCGAGGCCTGGGAGCGGCTCGTCACCTGGATCGACCTCAACGCGCCCTGCCACGGCACCTGGGGGGAAACCACGCGCATTCCTGGCGACCAATGCCAGCGCCGTCTGGAATTGCGCCGCCTCTACGGCGGCGTGGATGAAACGGGCGAAGAGGCGATTGAGGCCGCCGCCGAGCCGCCGCAGCCCGTTCGGCCCGAGCCCGAGCCCGAACGCATAACGCCGGAGCTCAAGGCGCCCGGCTGGCCTTTGACGGCGGCTCAGGCCCGCGAGCGCCAGCGCCAGAGCGCCTCGTTTACCCGCTGCGTGAACCTGGGGGGGGGCCTCGACCTGCAGATGGTTCTCATCCCGGCCGGCAGCTTCATCATGGGCGATCCCGAGGGCGCGCCCGACGAGCGCGCGGTCTCGGTCGTGAAGATCGACCAGCCTTTCTGGATGGCCCGCTGCGAGGTGTCCAACGAACAATACGCGCAATTCGACCCCGCGCACGAGAGCCGCTTCGAGCATCGCAGCTCGTGGTGGTTCAGCGAGAAATACATCGGCTGGCCCCTGGACCGGCCCAGGCAACCCGTGGTGCGCGTGTCCTGGCAGGAGGCCATGGCCTTTTGCCGCTGGCTTTCCAAGCGTTTGGGCGAGGACGTCACCCTTCCCAGCGAGGCCCAATGGGAATACGCCTGCCGCGCCGGGGCCGCTTCGCCCCTGTCCTTTGGAGGGCTCGATGCGGACTTCTCAAGGCACGCCAATATGGGCGATGTCAGCCTGCGCCGCCTGGCCGAGGAGGGCTGGCGCCCCAAATCTCCGGACCTTGTTCCCCGCGAGCCGAGGTTCGATGACGGCGCGCTGGTCACCGCCGAAGTGGGCGCCTATCAGCCCAATGCCTGGGGCCTTTGCGACATGCATGGCAACGCCGCCGAGTGGACGCGCACCGCTTATCGGCCCTACCCGTATGTGGCGGCCGACGGTCGGGATGCGGCCGCCGCTGAAGGCAGGAAGGTTGTGCGCGGCGGCTCCTGGCGGGATCGGCCGCGCCTGTGCCGCTCCGGTTCGCGCCTGGCCTACCCGCACTGGCAAAAGGTGTTTAACGTCGGCTTCCGCGTGGTCATTCAGCCCGGCGAGGGCAAACTGGCGGCAAACTGAGCGGGCGCTCCAGCGACTTGCGCGCGCCTGTCCGACTGCGCCCGGTCCCTATTTCCGGCGCAAATGAAGCACCCAGTCGCCCTCCCGGGGACAGGTGAACTGACGGGAGGCCCCGCCTTCGACTTCGCCCGCCGGAGCGGCTTGGCCGTTGACTCGAGATTCTGTAAATAACGCTATCGAGGTCAGAGTTTCCACCCCTGTCGGTATTCGCTGCGCAGCAAATCGTCGGCGGCTTTCTGGTTCACGATGCGGCAGCTCAGCGGGTCGAACTCGAGGGCCGACTCGAACTGGGTGGCCACGTTGCCCAGCATCAGAAACTCGTTGAGCGGGGCCGCGTAATCGAAGCTGGCCCAGGCGGGCTTGCCGCCCCGGCAGGCGGCGAACCAGTCCGCCTCGTGTCCGTGGGAAGCTTCCGCCGTTTTGGGCCGCGAATCGTCCACGTCTTTGAAGCGATCCTCGGGCAGCAGCCGGAACGAGGCGTTGTGCGCGGTGGCATGCAGCCGGCCCTCGCTTCCCACGATCACCGTGCCCGCGAAGTCCGTCCATTTCTTCTGCTTCTTGTCGCCCCAATCCAGCCCGTCGCCAACCAGCCGTTCGATTTCGTCGCGGTCTCCCGGGGCCGCCCCATTGTGCCAGGTGAAGGCGATCGGGGGCAGGCCGGCCCGGGCGGGGATCTCCCATTTCACGATCTCCCAGCGCGGGAAGGAGAGGCGGTTTAGCCCGGAAGTCCTGGCGGCGACACGGATCGGAGGCGGTTTGCCGGCGGAGGAACCCGGTTGCCAAAGCTCGTGCGCTTTCAGCGCCATGAAGGCCAGGTTGGCGCTGTGGCTCGCCCAGTTGCCGAGCTGCGACGTGCCGAACTCGCGCCAATTGTGGCGCTGCATCCAGGCGGGGTGGTAGGGTCGGAACGCCGCGGGCCCCAGCCACAGGTCCCATTTCAACTGGGCGGGCTCGGGCGGGCTGCCTTTGGGCGGTTCCTTGACGTCCGCGCCCCCGGCGTTGTTCCAGATATGCACCTCGTTGACGGTTCCGATCGCGCTTTCGCGGATCAGTTCCAGCGCGCGACGGAAGGGCCCGCTGGCCGTGCCCTGGTTGCCCATGGACGTGGCCACCTTGTATTTCTGCGCCAGCTCCCGCAACGCCCGCGACTCCTGCACCGTCCGCGTGAGCGGCTTTTCGCAAAAGACATGCTTGCCCGCCCGGATGGCCGCAGCCGACACGGCCGCGTGGGTGTGGTCTGGGGTGGCGACGATCACGGCGTCGATCTCGCTGGCCATCCGGTCGAACATCTCGCGGAAGTCGGCAAACGCCGGCGGGGGGGTCTCCGCCAGCCGCTTGAAGGCGGTTCCGCCGCCTGTCGGGCGTTCTGCCCAGTCCGCCCAGCGTTTGCGCGCCGCGGCGATCTTGCGCTCGTCCACGTCGCACACTGCCGCCACGTTCTCCATGCGTGGCACGGTATCCACAAACCACTCCCCCCGTCCGCCGACACCGACCAGGGCCACGTTCAGTTTTTCGTTGGCTGGGGCGCCTCTGACGGAACGGCTGTCGCCAAGGAAGAGCGCCCCGGCGCAGGCGCAAGCGGACCGGGAAAGAAATGCGCGGCGGTTCATGGGGCTTGGACGCTCCGGCGTTCGGACCGATTCATTCCCTGCGAAGAAAGCCCGAACACGGCGCGAGGGCCGGCGCCACTCTGGGCAGCCCGCGGCGGCTTCTGCGCCCGATGGGGGAACGCTCCGCCGAAGGAAGTCCGCCTGCGGAAGCGGTTCAGGCCAACCCGAGCAATTGCGCCCCCCGCAGGATGGCGTAGCCGATCAAGCCGGTGATGGGGAGAGTCATGATCCAGGCCCAGACCATGCGCTCGACCACGCTCCACTTGACGGCGTTGAAGCGCTTGCTGGCGCCCACCCCCATGATCGAACTGGAGATGACGTGGGTGGTCGAGAGGGGAATGCCCCAGTGCGAGGCGCTTTCGATGATCACGGCGGCGGTGGTCTGGGCGCTAAACCCGTGCACCGGCTGGAGCTTGACCATCTGGCTGCCCAGGGTCTTGATGATGCGCCAGCCGCCCGCGGCGGTGCCGGCGGCCATGGTCAGAGCGCACGTGACCTTCACCCAGAAAGGAATCTCGAACTTCGGCAGATGCAGAAAATCCAGCCACCCGGGCAGGTTGGCGAAGGCGTCGCTTTTGGTGGTGGCCGTGAACAACGTGAGGGCCACGATGCCCATGGTTTTCTGGGCGTCGTTCATTCCGTGCCCGATGCTCATCCAGGCGGCGCTCAGAATCTGGACTTTGCCGAAAACCATGTTGACCACGCGCGGCCGGGTGTTGCGCAGGAAGAAATACAGCAGCCCCATGATGATCAGTCCGATCAAGAACCCAAGCACAGGCGCGGCCATCATGGGGAAGACCACTTTGGGCCAAAGCCCCTGGGACTTGAGGAAGCCAAGCTGAATGGTCTGATGGGTTACCGGGTCGATGGCGGTGTGGCGGTACCAAATGATCGCCGACCAATCGCCGTGCGCCGCCGCCAGGGCCGCGCCGCACATCCCCCCAAACAGCGCATGGCTCGAGCTGGAAGGCAGCCCCAACCACCACGTGAGCAGGTTCCAGATAATTGCCCCCGCCAGGGCGCACAGCAGCGCCGTCGAGGTCATGAACTTCGTGTCCACCAGTCCCTGGCCCACCGTCTTCGCCACAGCCACTCCGATCAGCGCCCCGATCAGGTTGCACACCGTCGAAAGCACGATCGCCTGGGCCGGCGTCAGCACCTTGGTCGAAACCGACGTGGCGATGGCGTTGGCGGTGTCGTGGAAGCCGTTGATATACTCGAAAACGAGCGCCACCAGCACCACGCAAAGAACGAGGGTCATGACCTGGCGCTCTTAGGAGTATTTCAGCACGACGTGTGAGATGACGTTTCCGGCATCCCGACAGCGGTCCACAACCTTCTCAAGAAGTTCGTACAAATCCTTGAGGATCATCACCTTGAGCGGAGTGTGTTTGCCGCTGTAGAGGTCTCGCAGCAGGTCGAGCATCAGCTTGTCGGCATCGCCTTCGATCTTCTGCAGGAGTTG
>JAKLEJ010000099.1 GCA_022711695.1 Verrucomicrobiota bacterium
GCCCGCCGGCAGCGCCGGCGCGAGTCCTCCGTCGTACCAAGTCAGGCGCACCGGGGGTCGCTTGCCGCGAGCGGGAAAGTCGTAATAGACCATGCAGCCGTGCGGCGCGATCTCCGCGTCGGTGGGTCCGGCCGAGCGCGCTTCGATGGTCTCGGGTGCGTTCAGATCCAGCGCCCAGCAGGCGGAGTCCATGTCATGACAGCCGAAATCCCCCAACCCCGATCCCCCGAAGGCCCAAAAATCCCGCCAGCGCACGGGCAGGTAGGCGGGATGGTAGGGCCGGGCTTCACGCGGGCCCAGCCAAAGATCCCAGTTCACTCCCGGGGGGACGGGCGGCGCCTCGGCGGGGCGCCCGGTCAGTGTGGGGTTCCAGCGCGAAGTGCGCACCCAGGCGTGAACCTCCCTGACGGTTCCGATGAAGCCGCTCCACAGCCATTCGCAGGTCTCACGAATGCCGACGGTGGAATGGCCCTGGTTGCCCATTTGAGTGGCCACCCCGGTTTCGCGCGCCACCCGGGCCACCAGCCGGGCCTCGCGCAGATTATGCGTCAGCGGCTTCTCGCAATAAACGTGCTTGCCGGCTCGCATGGCCAGCAGGGAGACATACGCGTGCAAATGATCGGGCGTGGCGCAGAGCACCGCATCGATGGATTTCTCCTTCTCGAGGAGAACCCGGAAGTCCTCGTATTCCGCGCAACGGTAATTGGGCGAAGTGGCGGCGTAGTGCTTTTCGATGAGGTCCTTGACCGCCAGGCGGCCGCCAAATCCCTTGTAGTAGAAGTCAGCCAGGCTGACGGACTTCACGGGATCGGCCACCGCGATCACTTGGGTGTCCGCCTCCCGGAACAAGCCCGAGAGGTTGCTGCGCCCCTGGCCGCCTGCGCCGATAAGCGCGATATTGACTTTTGCGCTGGGGGCCACGAAGCCTGCGCCGCCCAGCACATGTCGCGGCGCCAGGGTGAAGGCGGCCACGCCACCGGCGGCGGCGCGCAAGAATGTTCGTCGGTTGGTCTTCATGGCGTGTGAGCGGGCTTATTCCGAGTGGGGTTGGAGAGGGTCTGGGTCTTGCTGACGGGAAACCTGGCCAGGATGGCTGCGGTGGCCCGGGTCATGCCCTCGGGGTAGCGGGCCTGATCCAGCACCTTGAAACAATGCAGGCGCGCCGCGCCTGGACCCGGTCCGATCGTCACGCGGGCATCGTCGGCGATCCGCGCCTCGATCGGCTCGAAGCCGAAGAGCGCCTCAGCCGCCGACGTCGTCGATTCCAGCCCAAACCGGCTGTTCCTGAACGCCACGCTCTGGCCGGCCAGCGAGGCGAAGATCGCCGTGCACCACAGGTTGCGTTCCATGGCGAACAGGGCCGCCTTGCGCGCGGCTGCCGGCGGCTCCCGCAGGAAACCGATCGGATCGGCCTTCTCTTTCTCGAGCGCGTAGATGAAGAACTGGATCAGCTCGGGCGGGGCGTTGCTCAGGAGGGCTTCCTGCCGGGTCCGCCAGAAGGAGGCGTGACCCTGGTTCTGCCACACTCCTCCGTCGAAACAGGGAACCCAGTAAAGGTCCAGCCCTGACCGCATCAGGCCCACGAAAGCGTGCGGGTCCAGCCCCACATTGTATTCGCGAAAGTCCGGCTTCGAGGCCTCGCCAATGAAACAGAGGATGCGTCCTGCCTTGTGACGAAACAGGGCGGGGTCGCGGTTGAAGGCGGCGGTCAAATCCCGCATGCTGCCCACAGCAATGAACGCCACCCGGCCAGCCGACCGGCGCAGCGTGTCGAGGATGAACCGCACGCCCCCCTGGAACTCCCCGGGCTGGTCTGCTCCCGTGTCCGCCGGAGAGGTCAGCCTGCGCCCGAGCCCGGACGTGGCGGGGATAGTTCGCCCGGTCAGGTGGTTCAGTTGGGAAACCGGGATGCGGCCGGGGCTTCGCGCCTGTCGCTCGCCTTGATCCAGGACGATCCCTTTGACATCGAGCTGCGGCAGTGCGTAGAGCGTGGCCAGGTCAAAGTGATCGTCGGGATCCTCATGGGGATGGAACAGGTCGGTGCAGTGAATGACCGGGACGGGTGCAGGGGCGCCACCGGTTTCATCGGCCGCTTGTGGCGCCGCCGCTGGAAACGCCGCCACCGCCACCGCCAGCCAAAGAGCGCCAACACGAGACCGGGCGCGCCGGCAAGCCGGCCGGGCCGGGACCTGTTCCGGCTCTGATGAGGGCTGCCGGACTCCGCGCGAAGTTGCGTCAGCCCGGCGGGGTGCCGCATGGCCCCGCATTCCCGTTCGAAATTCTCGCGGGACTTCGCGGCGCAGAGAGACGAGTTGGACCGGTTTCTTCACGATGTGGACGTTCGATTTCCGCTGCTTTGACGTTCGCCGCCGGCTTTTTGATCAATCTTCGCACGGGCGGGCGCGGGCGCGGGAGTGAAGCCCCGCCTCCCATGCGCCTTCAGCCGGCGGCGCGTTCGCCGCGGGCTGCCGCCGCTTCGCAGCGGCGACCTTGGCCGCGTGTCCAGGTCCGGGGCGGACCATTGACGGCCCGGCGGGTTGCTGCGAGGCTGCGCCGATGAACGTGGCAGCACAGTCCGGAATCATGCGCGGGCCCCCATGCCTGAGAGCAAGCGCGAAGCGCGAGGCGGCGCGATTCAGGCCGGGCATTCTGAAGCGGCAGGCTGATGTTTGAACTTGTTTCCCCATTTCCGCCCGCCGGGGACCAACCGCAGGCGATCGCCCGGCTCACCGAGGGGCTGAAGGCCGGCGCCCGCCACCAGGTCCTGCTGGGCGTGACCGGCTCGGGAAAAACTTTTGCCGTAGCCAACGTGATCGCCGAGGTGAACCGGCCCACCCTGGTCATCTCGCACAACAAGACCCTGGCCGCCCAGCTTTACGCCGAGTTTAAGAGCTTCTTCCCCCGCAACGCCGTCGAGTACTTCATCTCCTACTTCGATTACTACCAGCCCGAGGCCTACATTCCCCGCACCGACACCTTCATCGAAAAGGACTCGTCGATCAACGAAGCCATCGAGCGGATGCGGCTCTCGACCATGAGCGCGCTGTTCGCGCGCCGGGATGTGATCGTGGTCGCCAGCGTTTCCTGCATTTACGGCATCGGCAGCAAGGAGGACTACGAAGCCCTGGTGCTGCCGCTGCGCCGGGGGCTGTCCATTGGACGAGATGCCGTGCTCTCCAAGCTGGTGGATCTCCAGTACTCCCGCAACGACATCGAATTCACCCGCGGCGCCTTTCGCGTGCGCGGCGACGTCGTTGAAGTCTGCCCGGCCTACACCGAGGACGCGGTGCGAATCGAGTTCTTCGGCGATGAAGTCGAGCGGTTGACCCGATTCGACCCGTTGACCGGAGAGAAGCTGGAGGACTTGAACGACCTCACCATTTTCCCCGGAAAACAATTCGTCACCCCGGCGGAGAAACTCAAGCCGGCCCTGCTGAGCATCCGGCAGGAATTGGGCGAGCGGATCGCCTGGTTCGAAAAGAACGGCAAGCTGATCGAGGCCCAGCGCATCAAGATGCGCACCGAATATGACCTGGAGATGCTCGAGGAGATGGGGTTTTGCTCGGGCATCGAAAATTACTCGCGGCATATCGCGGCGCGGCCGCCGGGTTCCAGGCCCAGCACCCTGCTGGACTTCTTCCCGCAGGATTACCTGCTGGTGATCGACGAGTCGCACGCCACGGTGCCGCAGATCGGCGGGATGTACGCCGGGGACCGCTCCCGCAAGAGCGTCCTGGTGGAATACGGCTTCCGGCTGCCCAGCGCCCTGGACAACCGGCCGCTGAACTTCGACGAGTTTCAGGCGCTTCAGGGCCAGACTCTCTACATCAGCGCCACTCCCGGACCGAGGGAGCTGGAATGGGCCAGGCAGAGCGGAGGGCGGCCGGCGGCGCCTGTCCGACCCGCTCCGGCCGGCGCGACGGAGGACGACGTGCCCGCCGGCGCCAGCCAGCCCGGGGTGGTCGAACTGATCGTCCGGCCCACCGGATTGATAGACCCGAAGATCACGCTCAAGCCCCTGGGCGGCCAGATCGACGACCTCATCGAGGAGGCGCGCAAGCGAGTCGAAAGAAAGGAGCGCGTTCTCGTCACCACCCTGACCAAGCGGACCGCCGAGGAATTGACCGATTACCTGCGCGAGATCGGCATCGGCGTCCGCTATCTCCACAGCGAGATCGACGCCATCGAGCGGGTGGAGATTCTGCGCGCGCTGCGGAAAGGCGAGTTCGATGTGCTGGTCGGGATCAACCTGCTGCGCGAGGGGCTCGACCTGCCGGAGGTCTCTCTGGTGGCCATTCTGGACGCCGACAAGGAAGGGTATTTGCGGAGCGCCACCAGCCTGATTCAAACCGCCGGGCGCGCGGCGCGGCACCTCAACGGCGAAGTGATCCTCTACGCGGATGTGAAGACGCGGAGCATCCAGAAGTTCCTGGCGGTCTCGACCTATCGCCGGCAGAAGCAGCTCGCCTACAACCAGGAGCACGGCATCACCCCGCGCAGCGTCACCCGGGCCATCGAGGGCAGCTTGAGCGCCGACTACTCCGTCAAGGAGCAGGCCGCCGCGGTGCTCAACGAAGGCGCCGCCAACTTCGACGTGACCGAAACCATCCGGGAACTCGAGGAGGAAATGCTGGCTGCGGCCAACAGCCTCGAGTTCGAGAAGGCGGCGCTGGTGCGGGATCAAATCCGAGAGCTCAAACGGCAGTTCGGCCCGGTCGCCGAAGCGGCGCCGGACCCGGCCGCAAGAGGCGGTGGCGCCCGTTATCCCAAGGCAAAACGGCGCGCCAGGCGGTGACGGGCTCTCCCCGCGGCTGCTTCGGGGGACACGGCGCAACTCTCGGCGGCGGACAATCGGGCCGCGGAGTCACTTCGAGCGGACCAGCCCGGGTGGGGGCTTGTGCCAGAGCGATTCCCAGTAGAGGCGATCCGTCTCATAGACATCGATCGGATCTCCCTCGCGCCAGGCCGCAGACAGCACGCCGTAGCGTTTCATCTCCCGGACGTATTCGGGCTCGGGGCGGAACCCGGGCAGGTTGAAGCGGCCGCGCGATTCCAGGAAGGCCTTGGCCTCTTCGATGCCCGCGAGCAGCGCCCGGTAGTCCGGGTCGTCGGCGGACGCGAACACGTCTCCGCACAAGCCATGCCCGCCGGCGCTTTTTGCCAGGGGCGCCAGCAGCAGGAGGGAATGCTCCGGCCGGGAAAGGTTGTAGAGAATGTGCCGCGAAAACTGGAGACGCGGGTCCGCGTGCCTTCTCATCCATTCCACCGAGCCGGGCGCGAGCGCGCGGTCGTCGCGCGGCCACAGCCAGGGCGGTTCCCAAAAGCGAGGTTTGCCTCCCGCGTATTCGAGGTGGTGGAGCTTGAAGTCCAGATCGTCGGCGGGCGAGTTCGGCAGTTTCAGCCGCGCGGTGTGGCACGAGGCGCAACGGCGCTCCAGGGTCGCTCGAGCCTCTTTCAGGCCCGGCCAGGCGAGGTAGTCGAGCTTCGGCCGGGTGCCATACTGAAGCTCGGCGTACGCCCCGATCATGCCGCTGCCCAGCGCCGCATAGGTGCCTGGAAAAGTCGCTGAGGCGTCGATCCAGAGCTTCACCCTCCGAAGTTCGGCTGCGTCGAGCCTCACCTGATGATGCGCGCCTTCCAGCTTGCCCAACAGGGGACTGGCGGCGCTCCCGATCGCGTACGGAGCATAATTGCCGCGCGCCAGGTCCCGGCCGTCCGCGATCTGGAGGCGCGACGAGAGCGTGAAATAGCTGTGCGTAAACATGGGCCCCTGGTCCCCGGTCAGCAGCGCCCGGCCCGAATAACCGGCGGCGTCATGGCACTTGAGGCAATGCCGGTCCCAGATGGGCTGGATGTCGCGAGGGTAGTCGAACACCTGCGGCGCGCCCGAGATGGGAGCGATCTCGCTGGGCGGCCGTTGCAGCGCCTGGACCACGCGCCCCGCCGGTCGCGGATCGACGGCCGCCCCGGCGCTTTCTCCGGGCGGGGCAACGGCCCGGTTTTCGTGGCAGCCGACGCAGGAGGCGACTTCGCCCGGCATCAGCGTGAGGAAGCTCAGCATGCGTTTCACCGACAGATCGCGGTCGTCGAGGGCGACGAGTTGCAGGCTGCGCAGCGCGGGCGCCCGGGAATGAACCGAGCCGTCCGGCTCCACGGGCACCGTGCCCAGGACACGGTTCAGGGTGTAGGAGCCCCCGTAGCTGATCGGGTCCATGGACCCGGTGTAATTGACCGGCTTGGGCAGATTCTCGAGGATCAGGAGCCGGGTGATGGTTCCGCGGCGAATTCCGGCCATGTTTCGGCCCTGGTAGATATCGGACACGATCAGCCGGCCCGAGGTTTCCGCCAGATCGCTCCGGGAGGGAATCACCGGCTCGCGGGGACGCGGCCGCAGCGGACGCGGTTCGTGCAGCCACAACCCGCCCCGCGCCAGATCGCCGTTCAAGCGGAAGAGCTCGCGGGCCTCCCCGGCGGTGTTCACCCGCAGCAGCCGGTCCTCTTGCGCCGCCAGAAAGGAGTCCGCCGACACGGGGCAGGGGTCGCGAAGGTTCAGCCCTGCATGAAGGATCTTCTGACCTGCCAACTCGTCCGGACCTCGGTCCGGGTCCACCAGGGAGAGGCGACCCTCGTGCTCCTGCCGGCCGTGGTTGGGGGAATTGACCATCACCACCCGCGCGCTTCCGGGGATGGGCTTGGCGTCCAGAAACACGTCGCCGGGATGCATGTTGCCGTAAAAGGCCATCTGGCCCGTGCCGTCCGGGTTCATCGCCCAGAGATGATGAAAGTGCTCGCGGGAGCGGTCCACGTACTCCCAGCGCGTGTAGAGCACGCGTCCGTCCGGGAGCATCCACGGGGTGTTGTCCTGCTCGATGTTCGAGGAGAGCGGCCGAATGTTGCGGCCGTCGGCGTCGCAGCGGTGCAGCGTGGCCACCTGGACATACCAGCAAGGCACCCAGCGGTTGCAGCGGCTCGAACAGAACACTATTCCCCCATCTGGCAGATAGCAGGGCTCGAGGTCGTCGTAGGGGCCGTCGGTCAACTGCCTCAGCCCGCCGCCGTCCGCGTCGATCTCGTAAAGGTGATAATGGGGCGAGCCCCCCCGCCGGTAGGAAAAGAGGATGCGCCGCCCGTCATAGTGAACTTGCGGGTCGCGGACGCCGCCCTGGGGATCGTCCACCAGCACCGTGAGGCGTCCGGTGGTCGGATTCAACCGGCAGAGGCGGCCTCCCCAGCCGTAACAGGTCTTTCGCGAATCCGTGATCTGATAGCCGAAGTTCTCGTACCAGTGCGGTCCCTTGGGCTGCCGCACCGCGAAGATGACGTCCTCGGCCTTCCCCGTCGAGAGAAGGGCCAGGAGGAGCAAAAGCGCCGGCCCGACAAGGCCGGTCCCAGGGCTTCCGAGCGGGCTGGCGCGCATGCCGGGAGCATAGCGACGCCGACGCCGCTGGCAACCGGTTGTTTCGCCGCGGCGGTCGCACAAAACCTTGCGATTCGCTGCGATCCCGCTATAAGCAACCCCCTATGTTTCATTCGTTGATCGAGTGGTACAAGGCGGCGCTGGAGACGGGAGGCTACCCGTTGATTGCGCTGCTCATGGCCATTGAAAGCTCGCTGGCGCCGCTTCCCAGCGAACTGGTGATCCCGCCGGCGGCGCATTTTGCCCACACCTCGGGCAGGATGAGCATGCTCGGGATCGTCATCGCCGGCGCTCTTGGCTCGTGGGTGGGGGCCGCGGTCATGTACTGGATTTCCCGTCTGGCCGGCCGGCCGTTCGTGATGCGCTACGGCAAATACTTCTTCATCAGCCCCGAGAAGATCGCGGGCGCGGAGCGCTGGGCCAGGCGCTTCGGCCCCTTCGGCATCTTTGCAGCACGCCTCCTGCCGGTGGTGCGGCACCTGATTGGAATTCCGGCCGGGATCGTGCGGATGGATTTCAAGCTCTACTCGATCTATACGCTGGTGGGCTCGGCCCTGTGGTGCGCGGTGCTATGCTGGCTGGGGGTGAAGATGGGTCAGGATGAGCGGCTGATGCAGGGCGAGCTGCACCGAATTACGATCTGGCTGGGCGGCATCCTGGTCGTCCTGGGGGTCATGTATTACTTCCTGGTGCACCGCTACATGAAAAACGACGACGGGAAGTGCGCCTCGCGGGACTGACATGAACCACTGGCTGGTCAAGCAAGAGCCCGGGGATTATCCTTGGTCCGCTTTTGCGGCGGAGAGAGGCGCCGCGTGGACGGGCGTGCGCAACTACCAGGCGCGAAACCATCTCCGGGCCATGAGGCGCGGCGATGCCGTTCTCTTCTACCATAGCGGCGACGAAAAGCGGGTGGTGGGGCTGGCCCGGGTGCGCCGGGCCGCTTACCCGGACCCCACCGCCGCCGGGGGCGACTGGTCTTGTGTCGATCTCGAGTCGGTTCGAGCCCTGGACCAGCCAGTTACTTTGGCCCAGATTCGCGCGGACAAGCGACTGGCCGGCGTGTCGCTCCTCAAACAATCCCGGCTCTCGGTCATGCCTCTGACTAAAGCCGAATTCGAGCGGATTCTGGCGTTGGCCGACACTGGCGCCTGAGGCCATCCCTTCCCGCCGGCGTCCGACCGCAATCTTTGATTCTGTATGAATTCACCTTTCAATCCCCTGATCGAAGCCGTCATCTTTGATATGGACGGCGTGATCGTGGACAGCGAACCCCATCACAAGCAGGCCTTCCACGACGTGCTGCGCGGCCTGGGCTACCAGTTGGGCCATGGCATGAAGTTCGAGGACTACGTGGGACGCTCCGACTTCGAGATGTGGGTGGATTTTGTCAGACACCACAAACCGGCGCAGACCGTCGAAGAACTGGTGGCCCTGAAGCGCAACCGCATGATCGAGGTGGTGAAGTCGGTGCAGCCCATTTTTCCGGGCCTGCCGGACCTCGTGGAAAAGCTGGCGCGGCGCTATCCCCTGGCGGTGGCCTCCGGTTCGGAACATCCCGTCGTTGAGGCGGTCCTTTCGCTGAAAGGACTGAGGCAATTCTTCTCCGTGGTGGTCAGTTCCAGCGACGTCCGCCACGGCAAGCCGGCCCCCGACATCTTCCTGCGCGCCGCAGCCCTCCTGGGCGTGGCCTCCGAGCATTGCTGCGTCATCGAGGACTCCAAGCCCGGCGTGGCGGCGGGCCTTGCGGCTGGCATGCGCGTGGTCGCCATCACCAACACCCACGAGCGCGACGACCTGGCCAACGCCACCCACGTGGTGGACGATTACGAGCAGATCGAGCGATTGCTCGCGCCCGCCGCCTGACCCTTCCGCCAGCCCCCCCTGCGTTGCCTCCACCGCCTCCACCCAAGCCCCAGGGCGAATTTAGCGCTATTTTGTGACGATCGTCACAAAATAGCGCTAAATTGGGCGGGGCAGGGAAGCGGGCTATGGCCGGACGGGGCCGAGGGTTTCGGCGATCGCATCGGCGAGCGTCTCGACCATTCGGCGCAATTGGGCGGGGGTCGCGCAATAGGGAGGCAGGAGCGGCACCACGCTGCCAATGGGCCGGGTCAGCACGCCCCGTCGGGCCATGGCCTCGCAAACCCGAATGCCCGCCTGCTCACGCAAGTCGTAGGGTTGGCGCGCACGCCAGTCCTTGACCAACTCGATCCCAGCGACGAGGCCCACCTGGCGAATATCGCCCACGCTGGGCAGCGTCCAAAGACGCGCCAGTTCCCGCCGCAGGGTG